>QQUK01000154.1 GCA_008501655.1 Calditrichota bacterium | reverse complement strand
TAAACAGCCTAAAGAGCCTGCAACTGTTTTATTTTTATAAAATTTCGGTGACTTTACTTTCCTCCCGATGAGTGCTGCAAATGTATCCCCGATAATGATAAACGCAATAGCCACAATTGCTATCGCTTTTGTATATAAAGCAATCGTCAAGCAGAAAGACATAAGTATATAAGTCGCACCGGTAAAGTCTCCTTTTGCTTCATGTTCCCTCACCATCGGCTCAAGTAGACGTCTGACAAATTTATTTTGCCAGAATTTCCAGTTTCTGAGACGTGCGATATCTGCGGTCAAAATGAGGAGGGCAAGCGGAATCATAAAAGTAAGCATCTCCCACTTTTCAAGCTTTAGATAGGCTAAGGGAATAACAAGTGCACCCATATGGGTTGTTTTTCGCCATACTTCATATAAAAAAGGAATCTGCTTAGTACTGTCATCCGTTTTCTGGGTCATGCATTAATTCCGAAGTTCTTTCGGTTTAAAATGAAGAGGCTTCAATTTACCGACAAATGAGACATGATATTTTTCATACACTTTGGTTTTATATGCCTCAAATGAATTTTCGATATGTTCTTTTTTTAGTCTCTGCCTTATAATCCCCTGAGCGCTTGAATAGCCATCAGTAGACTTTTTCTCAATTAGTTTTATAACATGATAACCAAATTGTGTTTTCACCGGAGCAGAAACATCACCTACCTGTAAAAAAGAAGCAGCCTCGAAAAACTCAGGACTGACATCATTTTTCCCTATATAGCCTAAGTCAGCAAGTGACTCCCGAATTGATTCATCACCGGGATAATGCTCTTTTGCGAGTTCCATAAAATCTATACCTGCTAAAGCCTGAGATCGGATAAATTCACCAAACAAAGAATCCTGCACGATTATATGTTGAACTTTCAACGGCTTTTCGACTTTGAACTCATCCAGGTGAGTTTCATAATATTCTTTCACAGCGGTTTCTTCCGGTTTCCAGTAAACATCATAGATACCAGGCTTGATAACCGTCTTTGCTGCTTTATGCCAGAGGTCCTGACGCTGCCGGGACAGAACAGAATCTTCTTCAACACCAGACGCTCTTGCATTCTGTATAACAACATATTTTTGAGCTCCCAAAGTCAGCATCTCTTTTTTCTGTTCATTATTTGTATTATTGACACCAAATTTATTTCGAAAACTAAGTTCTAAAGACCTGCTTTCGTTGACATCAATAGTGTCCTGACCATTGACAATCGCAGCCCATTCCTGACCTTCAACCAAATATAGATTGGTATCCATTATAAGGGAGTCATTATATTCCATTTGTATATCTGCAAACAATGAGTCGAACAGTTTATTACCAATTTCGTTTGATTGTTTGTTGCTATATGATTTTTCGGCTACTTTAAACAAATTCGGATTAAGTTCGGGGATACCCCCTTCGAAATAATCACTAACTAAAATTATATGCCAGCCGTTGACATCTTCATATGGTTCCGAAATTTCTCCGGCTTTCATGGAGAAAGCTATTGAATCAAATGGATGCTGATGTACTTCTTTTTTAGTCCAGCCGATATACCCGCCATTCTGGGCGTTTACCTGATCTTCTGAATATTCAGTAGCAATCTCAGAGAATTTTTCTGGAGTATCAATCATCGCCCGCACTGAATCAGCATATTTTTTCGTTGCATCTTTCAGCTCTTCTTCAGACAGTGTTCGCATTTTAATTGAGTCAGGTCCATTGGTCAAAGCATAGCTGGTTATAGCAATATGACTTATCTCAACTTGCTCAGGGACAGAAAATACTTCCGGACTATTATAATAGAATTCTGAAATTGCTGCCGAATCCATTACTACTTTATCATAAACAGCTTGTTTCAAGTACGCTTTGATTAAAAGATCATGATAACGGAGTTTAAACATTCGATACTGATTATAGTCTTCCGGTAGATCAACTTCCCATGCTTCAAATCCAGCTAAAGTATCGACAAGTATCGAGTCGACAAATTTGCGGATTTCTATTGTATCTAACACACCACCTTTTCGCAGGTAATCACTTTTAGAAAGCAAATCGTAGACATCAGAAAGATTAAATCTTAAATTGTTATCTGCCGTCACAATTGTGTAGTCATTTTCTTTGTAATTTTTCTCTGAGATTAACTGGGGTTTACCACATGCCTGCAGAATGAGAATAATAATACATACCGATAAAAAATATATGCGTTTCAAAATAATACTCCATTTCTTTATTTTCGTAAAACATAAAGTTATACACAAAACAAAGAAAAACAAGAGTATTTTTTTTATATATCAGCTATTTTCGATTAATTCAGCAGATTTCGATTCCTGATTTTTAATCTCATTTTGAATCTGCATATAAAGAGAAAATTCAAGCATAAAAACAGTCTCTACCCCAAGCTGTGAATCAACAGTTATCGGGACCCGCATCGCGGCGCATATTCGATGAACAATGGAAAGCCCTAACCCGGTACCAAGTTTTTTGGTTGAGAAAAACGGCTTGAATATATTCTTTTTGGCTTCTTCCGGAATACCTGGACCGGAATCCTGAATAAACAATTCGACTTTTTGCTGAGATTCGTATACAGCAACTTTGAAAAGAATTTGTCCCGGATTATTCCCAATTGCTTCAGCGGCATTCATAACGAGGTTCAGCAACAGCTGTTTTATTAGTCTTTCATCACCGATTATATATACAATCGATTCATCCGATTCAATTTCGACGGAAATATCACTATGATATGAGCTATGATGATATAAAATATCAATAACTTCTGAAATCAAATGCATCAATTCAACTTTATTGTATTCAGTCCGGTCGATTCTTGCATATATTAAAAATTCATCGAGAATCATAGTGAGTCTATCGGATTCCTTGACAATCAAATTCATCAATTTTTCATTTTCTTCAGATACAGTCAATTCGCTTTTCAGAACTTCTACAGAACCTGAGATAGATGCCAGGGGATTTCTAATCTCGTGAGCTATTGAAGCTGAAAGTTCCCCTACTGCAGCTAAACGGTCAGCCATGCGAATTTTCGATTCCATCTGCTTAGCATCTGTGAGATCTGTAAAAATAGCTATTACTCCCCTGATAGTTCCATCCTCCTCCTTCAGAACTGAAGTCGACAATCCAATCG
>QQUK01000263.1 GCA_008501655.1 Calditrichota bacterium | reverse complement strand
AAACCTCGGCCATTTTACTTCCATCCGGAAAAGACCCCGGTTCTTTTAATCTTTCGAAAACGATAATCAAAGAGATATTAAACGAAAAAAATTCTATTCTTATTAATCCTCAGGAAGATGAACGTTGCGCCAATCAGGAATCTATCATCATGTCCGAGATAAAATCGGCAATGGCGGTTCCATTGTTTGATGAGGGACAGGTACTTGGTATTTTTTATGTCGATACAACGAATCCCCTGCATATGTACAACGATGACTATCTCAGACTGCTTGCTACGTTTGGGAACCTGATTGCATCAAGATTACTGAACTATGAACTGCTCAATGAACGGCAGGCTAAACAGGTTATGGAGGCGGAACTTGAACGTGCATCTTCTATTCAGAATAACCTCCTTATAAAAACCTCTCCTGAATATAGCGGATATCAGATACGAACTTTTCAGGAACAATGTAAAATGGTAGGTGGAGATCTTTTTGATATTACAATGCTCGATGATGGCAAACTGCTATTCCTTGTTGCTGATGTATCCGGTAAAGGGATGGGGGGAGCATTGCTTATGTCTAATATATTAGCAGCATTCCGGATTTTGTATAAAAATGAATCTAAATTTGATTTAGTTAAAGTGACAAAGCAGATTTCCAAGCAGCTCCATGCATACAGTCGCCCGGAGGATTTTGCCACCCTGTTTATCGGGACGATAGATAATAAGACCAATGAATTGACATTTTTAAATGCCGGTCATAATCCTCCATTGTTAGCAAGGGCAAATGGTGATATAGAATATCTCGAACCATCCGGTATTATGATCGGGGCATTTGACTTTTCCGATTGGCAGGAAGAAAAAGTTACGATGCAGCCTAACGATACTCTGATTGTTTTTACCGATGGTGTTGTTGAAGCTGAGCGCCACGGTGAGTTATACGGTGATGAGAGACTTGAAAGTTTAGTGAAACGGTGTATCTCACTGAACGCCCAGAAAATAGTTGATACTATAGTTACTGATGTGTTGGATTATGTTGCCGATTCACCACGGTCGGATGATATAACAATGATAGCATTAAAAAGAGAGTAGAGTATGTTAGAAATTGGACAACAGTTTGCTCATTTTAAGATAGTTGAAAAAATCGGTGAAGGCGGTATGGGAGCTGTCTTCTTAGCCGTTGATCAGAAGTTAAACAGACAGGTTGCTTTAAAATTACTATTACCTGACGCATTTGATAACTCTGAAAAAAAAGAACGGTTTAGCCGTGAAGCTAAAACAGCAGCCCAGATTTCACACGGCAATGTAATGGCTATATATGACATCGGTACTACAAAGGATGAAAAGACTGGGAATGATATCGATTTTATCGTCATGGAACATATCAAAGGGAAACAGCTGACAGATTACTTCCAAACTGAAAAACTCGACCTTAATCAAACGGTTCGCCTTGCTGAAAAAATCGCTGCAGGATTAGCTGCTGCTCATAATCTCAATATTGTACACAGGGATATTAAAGCTGATAATATAATTATCAATCTTGAAAACGAACCGAAAATTCTTGATTTTGGTCTTGCAAAACCGATAGAGTCCGTATTCCAATCCGATGGTGATGAAAACACAGATACAGTAGATAACGATTTAACTAAAGCCGGGAAAATAATCGGCACGGTCTCGTATATGTCACCGGAACAGGCAAAAGGGGAAAAGGTCGACACTCGTTCTGATATATTTTCATTTGGTATTTTACTCTATCGCATGGCATGCGGTGAATTTCCGTTTAATGCCCCTACACAGGTATCGACTCTTGCTAAGATACTCGAATCTAAACATGAACCGCCGAGAGTAAAAAACGCCGGGATCCCACCTGAGCTCGAACGGATAATTGATAAATGCTTACAGAAAAATCCTGAAGACAGATATCAGGATACCCGCGACCTGGTTGTTGACCTGCGAAATCTTCGAAGACAGTTTGATTCCGGGATTACATCGACAATCTCAACAGAAATTGATAAACCTCAGATAACTAAAACTGTCAATATCAAAGCAAAACCGGCACTTATTGTCAGTATTATAGCAATTTTAGTATTTATTGTTGTTTGGCAGATGTATGATCCTCAATCATCATCGACAAGCACTGTTCAGGCTAATGAAAACTCACTTGCGATTTTAGGCTTTGATAATAAAACAAATGATGAATCTTATGACTGGCTCGAAACAGGTCTTCCTGAAATATTGTTGACAGATTTATCCCAGTCACAAGCTATTCAGATTGTCAGTCAAAACAGGATTTTGGATTGCCTGCCTCCTGATAAAAAAATAAATCATACATTTGAAGAATGTGTTGATGCCGCCAGAACACTTGGTGCTATTCATGTTCTGTCGGGAGCCTTTTATAAGCTTGGGGAGCAGATTCGTATAGATGCAAGGATTGAAGAAGTTGGCACCGGTAAAATAGTAACAACTCATAAAGTCATTGGTGATGACCCGTTTTCGCTTGTAGACAGCTTAACGAAAAAGATATCTGCATCACTTAATCTTAATGATGCACAAAATGTAGACAAATCGGTTATGACGTTCGTTTCATCTCCTGAAGCTTACAAACAATATCTGAAAGGAATGGATCTTTTTGCTCAAGGATTTGATAATGAAGCAAAAGCAGAATTTGAAAAAGCTATTCAGATTGATTCCTCATTTGCATTACCTTATATGCGGATAGGTATGCTCAGTATGTTTCTGGGGCAACAGAAGATTGGTGCTCAGTATTTTTCACTTGCGAAACAGCATGAAGAAAAACTTCCGCTACGAGAGAAAGCACTCCTTGATGTGTACAGTGAACTCTGGCTGAATCAGAATTTTAATAATGCATATGTAAAGATGGAATCTTTTGTAAACCAGTTTCCCGATGATAAAGAAGGTCAAACTATTTTAGGGGTTTTACAGTATGAGTTTAACAGGGATACCCTTGGTGCTTTAGCTCACATCAATAAAGCTTTGGAGATTGACCCGACATTCCATCTGGCACTCTACCAAATGGTCGGAATACAGAAATCGATGGAAGATTACGATAAAGCTTTGGAATATGCACTTAAAGCAAAAGAGCATTATCCGGATTCCCCGGATGCATATACTGTCCTTGCAGCTTTATATCG
>QQUK01000139.1 GCA_008501655.1 Calditrichota bacterium | reverse complement strand
ATTTGCCCGTTTGAATATTACTAATACGGTTACGAGTAAGCGCAAACTTCTCCAGCTCGTGAAAGAAAATCATGTCAACGGCTGGGATGACCCCCGTATGCCTACCCTGTGCGGATTACGCAGACGCGGCTTTACTCCGGATTCGGTCAAAGATTTTATCAACCGTCTCGGCTATGCCAAAAAACGTGATTCCGTTGCAGATTTCGGTCTCCTCGAACATTGTTTGAGAGAAGAACTGAATAAATCAGCGAATCGGATGATGGCTGTGATCGATCCTTTGAAAGTTGTCATTACAAATTATCCTGATGGACAGATTGATGAATTTGATGCGGTAAATAATCCGGAAGATGATTCTGCCGGAAACCGGAAAGTCTATTTCTCAAAAGAGATTTATATCGAGCGTACTGACTTTATGGAAGAACCACCGAATAGAAAATATTATCGTCTGTATCCGGGGAATGAAGTTCGGCTGAAGCATGCGTATTACATTACCTGTGAAGAGGTCATTAAAGATGATGACGGTAGAATCATAGAACTCCGCTGTACCTATGACCCGGAATCCAAAGGCGGTTCAACACCGGATGGCCGCAAAGTCCGGGGAACGATTCATTGGGTTTCAGCTCATGATGCTATTGACGCTGAAGTGCGGTTGTATAATAATCTCTTTGTAAAAGAGAATCCTCTCGAGGATGAAGATTTTACAATTAATCTAAACCCTGAATCATTGGTTGTAATCCCGGATGCAAAAGTGGAACCATCTTTGAAAAATCTTAAAGAGAATGAAAATTGCCAGTTTATGCGCCACGGATATTTCTGTCTTGACCCCGAATCTACAGGAACAAAACTCGTTTTCAATCGTTCTGTTACATTGAAAGACAGTTGGTCGAAGATGAATAAGTAAAGTATGAATATAATAACTAAAGATACAGATATATACGAAGTCACTTTTATCGGAGCCGGTCCGGTTGCCCTGTATGGCATGTATTACAGCGGTTTAAGACGAACCCGTTCCAAGGTTATTGATATGCTTGGTGAGGTTGGCGGCGGTTTGATGGCTCTCTATCCAGAGAAGTATATTTATGATGTCGGCGGATTTCCGAAAGTCCTCGCCAAAGACCTCGTCCGTGATTTAAAAGCGCAGGCGAATCAGTATGACCATAGCTACTGCCTGGAAGAAAAAGTCCTCGGCGTTGAAAAAATGCCGGATGGGATTTTGAAGCTGACAACACCAAAAGGAGAACATCTTTCTCGATCAATCGTTGTCTGTGCCGGAATGGGTGCATATATCCCCAAAAGAATCGATATCCCGAATGTGCAGGAACTTGAAGGTGCCGGTGTCTTTTATTTTGTCCGCCGTCTGAAAGATTTTGCGGGGAAGAAAATTCTGGTTGTCGGCGGTGGTGATTCTGCTTTTGATTATTCAATGATGCTTGAGCCGGTCGCTGAATCAATAACTCATATTCATCGGAATGACTTTTTTGCCGCTCACGAGGATTCCGTTCAAAAAGTTATGAACTCCTCGGTTCGAATGAAATTTCCGTTCTGGGAAGTCAAACAGATAGAAGGGGATGACTGGGTAAGAAAAGTTACTATTGTACAGTCACAAACAGGTGAAACCGAAACTCTCGATATCGATGCTATCATTTTTAATATCGGGTTTATTACTAATATGGGACCGATTGAAGAATGGGGACTTGAGATTGATAAAAATTCAATCAAAGTCGATAGCAGGATGCGTACAAATATTGACGGTATTTTTGCCGCCGGTGATGTTGTTACCTATGAAGGTAAATTGAAACTTATCTCTACCGGATTCGGTGAAGTTGCCGTAGCGGTTAATAATGCCAAAAGTTATATTGACCCGAAAGCAAAAGTCAATCCCGGTCATTCTACAGAAAAACATGAGATGACCTTAAGGAAAATTGCCCGCGAAAAGAAAAAAGCGGAGATACAGCAGAATGAAGAGTAAGTGTACCCTTTGACAAGCTCAGTCTGACATATTTAAGATTGATTGTAAAATAAAAGTTATGATAGTGAAGCCGAAACAACTGAAAAATAATAAAATTAGTCATGCTGAGCTTGTCGAAGCATGCACTCAATAGAGAAAATAGAATGTATAATTCACTTCCACAGGAATACAGAGAAGCAACAACAGAAGAGTTGAAAAAGCGGATTAAAGCTGCCAAAGAACAACTCGGAAGTAAACTTATTGTATTAGCTCATCATTATCAACGGATCGAAGTAATTGAATTCGGTGATGAAGTTGGTGATTCATATGGTTTGTCAAAGATTGCTGCTGAACAAAAAGATGTTGAGTATATCGTGTTTTGTGGAGTGCATTTTATGGCTGAGTCTGCTGATATTCTGACCGATGATTCCAAAACTGTGTTTCTTCCAAATCCTCTTGCAGGCTGTCCAATGGCAGATATGGCTGAGATGGCTGATGTCATGGAAGCATGGGAGTATCTCGAAGAATTCGGCGGTGATGAAAAAGTGATGCCGATTTCATACATGAATACTGCTGCCGGTTTAAAAGCTTTTACCGGTAAACATGGTGGTCTTATATGTACATCGTCGAATGCGATGGGTGCATACAAATATGGTTTCGACCGAAAGGAAAAACTCTTTTTCTTCCCTGATGAACATCTTGGATACAATACCGGTATTAACTTCGGGATTAAACCGGAGGAGATGGTTATCTGGGATTTTTCCCGTGATTCCGGTGGTCTGACGAAAGAGCAGATTGATAAAGCAAAGGTGATTCTCTGGAAAGGGCATTGCCATGTTCATACTAACTTCAAACCTGAACATGTAGAGCAGTTTAGAATAGATTATCCGGACGGTAAAATCGTTGTCCATCCTGAATGTCCGCACGATGTTGTCAGACTTGCCGATGCTGCCGGTTCTACCAAATTTATCGTTGATTATGTCACAAAACAACCTGCAGGGACGACTATAGCGATTGGTACCGAGCTGAATCTGGTCAGCCGTATGGCTAAAACATTTCCTGATAAGAAGATAGTAGAACTTTCCGGACAGACCTGTGCGGTCTGCGCCAATATGTACCGAACCACTCTCAATGACCTTGCTTATACCCTTGAAAATCTGCAGGATGTTAAGCCGATCAGAGTGCCGGAACCTGCTAAAAGCGAAGCACTTCTGGCTCTGAAACGGATGCTTGAAGTCAGCTGATTCCCCGGACAGAATAATCTCCCCAAATTTATTGACTAACACTATAAAAATGTATATATATAGCCTACTTTATACGTCGTAAATCGGTTATTTTTATCGGTTTATTGCGAAAAATAAGAGTGAAATGATTATAATTTTTGATATAAAAGGAATATGTTAATATGGCTTTGGATGTTTTAGTACCTCAGATGGGTGAATCGGTACTTGAAGGTACCATTCTCGAATGGAAGGTCAAACCAGGAGATAAAGTTAAGCTGAACCAACCGCTGGTTGAGCTGATGACAGATAAAGTTAATATTGAAATCCCTGCCGAAACAGAGGGTATTCTGACCCATCTGTATGCGAAAGAAGGCGACGTCGTCCCGGTAGGTACACGTATCGCCGTCATTGATGACGGTACAGGTGATGCACCATCAGCTTCTAAACCTGATACAAAACCGGAAGCAGCTCTCAAAAAGGAATCGGCACCAGCTTCTGCTCCGACCGCTTCTCAACCGGCTCCTGTAGCTGAAGTCAAAGGTACTGCTCCGGCTGGTAAAGGGAAGATGTCTCCAAAAGTACGTATGATGGTTCGCGAATATTCCTTGGATCCTGCAAATATAACACCGACCGGTCCGAACGGTGTAGTAACAAAAGAAGATGTCGAGCGCACCGTTCAGGGTCGTTCACAGTCAGCCGGTTACTCACTTGGTCCGATCCCGTCTCCTCCGGCACCGATGCAGGCAGTACCTCAAGCACAGCCTTCAGCACCGGCTGGCGGCCAGGCAGCCGCACCAGCACCTGTGGAACCACTTGTGAAAGTTGATATACCAAAATTCGAACCGCTTCCGATTGACCAGAGAGAGACCAGAAAACCGCTTACCGGAATCAGGAAAGTTATTTCTGACCACATGGTGAATTCTAAACGGACCTCTCCGCATGTGTCTACATTCCAGGAACTGGATTTAACTGAATTGGTAACATATCGAAATGAAATCAAACAATCTTTCAAAGCTACATACGGTGCCAATATAACCTATATGCCTTTTATTGTTAAAGCGGTCTGTACGGCGATGAAAGAATTTCCAAAAATGAATGCATCGATGACTGAGAAAGAGATAATTATTAAAAATTATTTCAATATCGGAATCGCAGTCGCTCGTGATGAAGGGCTTATTGTTCCGGTAATCAAAGATGCTGATAAAAAGACACTTGTTGAACTTGCTGTTGAGATCCATCAGCTTGGTGAAAAAGCTCGTACAAATCAGCTTACACCGGAAGATGTATCAGGCGGTACTTTTTCATTGACCAACGCCGGGATGTTTGGTTCTTCATTCTCAACACCGATTATCAATCAGCCGCAGGTGGCTATTTTAGGTATTCATAACATTATGAAAAAACCATGGGTAGTAGATAATGAAATCAAGATTCGAAATATTTCAATATTCGGATTGTCATTTGACCATCGGTTGATCGATGGACACACTGCGGTACAGTTCCTCCATCGAGTCCATGAATATCTGGCAGATACACGTAAACTTCTTATGCAGCTTCGCTAAGGGGTTCAATGAATAATTCCGATTTTTCTTTTTACGGTTGGGTTCTTCGTCTGGGCAAAGTAAGCTATGAACGTACTCTCGGGTGGCAGCGTAGTTTAGTGAAACTCAGAAAAGACGGAATGGCTCGGGATACTTTGATTTTGGTTGAGCATCCACCGGTAATTACAGTAGGTAAAGATGGTCATAAAGAAAACTATGAATCTCTTGATATAAAACCGTTTTTCATTGAGCGTGGTGGTGATGTAACTTATCATGGTCCCGGTCAGCTTGTTGCGTATTTTATCTGCAATTTAAGCCGCAGAGGTAAGGATATGCATCTGTTTATGGATAAAATCCAGGAAACAATAATCGAAGCTCTAAAAGAGTATGGGATTGAAGCAAGAAAAGATAGTGATAATACCGGAGTCTGGGTAGATGATAAAAAAATCGCTTCGGTTGGTGTCGCCGTTAAAAATTGGATAACATTCCACGGTGTTGCCATAAATATCAATACCGACCTTACGGAGTTTACCAAGATTAATCCTTGCGGATTGTCTGCTGAAGTTATGACATCGCTGCAGAAACTGACCGGTAAAAAAGTACCCCTTGATGAATTTGGTGCAATATTGCTTCAAAAATTCACAAAGATATTTAAGACAGCATTCTATCCGGTATTACTGGAAGAGATTGCCGAAGATATTGAATCGCAATCCGGTAGTAATGTAATTTAGTAGAGTAGAGGTAGCAAATGGAGAAGGAACTCAAAGGAAAAATCGCATTTGTATCCGGCGGTACCAAAGGTATTGGAAAATGTATCGCATTAGGGTTAGCTGAAAAAGGCGCCCATGTCGTTGTGAACTATTTCCGCTCACGTTCAGCAGCAAATGAGACTGTTGAAGAGATAAAAGCACACGGGGTAGAATCGTATGCCCATCGTGCAAATATGGGAAACCATGATCAACTTCCGCCGATTTTTGATGGCATAAAAGAACGATTTGGTAAGCTTGATATACTTGTATCTAATGCTGCACTTGGTTTATATACACAAATGCTCGAGATTGATGATAAAGCATGGGACCTTTCGATGCATACAAACGCCAGAGCTTTCTTGAACTCGGTCCAGCTTGCTTCTCCGCTTATGCCTGACCATAGCCGTATTGTGACCCTGTCATCACTCGGTTCTATCAGGTATATCCCGGGATATGCTTCGATTGGTGTTTCTAAAGCAGCTATTGAAAATATGGTTAAATATATGGCAATAGAACTTGCCGAGCGTAAGATTACCGTCAACTGCGTCTCCGGTGGATTTATCGATACTTCTGCGTTGACTGTATTCCCAAACTATCAGGATATGCTTGACCAGGTCTCAGAACGGACACCATTTAAACGGGTTGGTAAACCTGAAGAGGTTGCCGATGTCGCCGTTTTCTTAGCCGGTCCCAAAGCTACCTGGATCACCGGTCAGACAATTATCGTCGACGGTGGTTATAGTTTGATGTAAGATTATTTTGCTCTGAGAGCGTTGATGATTCTTAATCGGGATGCTCTCACAGCCGGTAAAAATCCACCTAAAATCCCCATCACAACCGCAAATATATAAGCCTGAACAACTATGTCCGGTGACATCCGGAATGAAAAAGCAAGTTCAGCAAACGTTGCCCAGTTGGTTGTTGAGAATTCAAATGAATTCAGAAGAAATGCGACCGCCACGCCCAGCGTTCCGCCTATCAAAGAAATCAGAATTGATTCAAGTAAAAACGAAAGTAGGACGACATAGCGTCTGAATCCTAAGGCGCGAAGAGTTCCGATTTCGACCGTTCGGTTGGCAACTGAAGCGTACATCGTAATCATCGCACCAACGATTGCACCCAGAAAGAATATAATAGAAATTGTAATGCCAAGAATATTTATAAAAGTTGTCATCAATGTTGATTGTTTCCGATAGTATTCTTTTTCCATATCAACATCAACAGTAAGCTTTGGGTCCGATTCCATTTTATCTTTAAGTGCATCAAAGTCAGCGTTCTCATCTAATGTAAAGGTAAGCGAGGAGAAAACAGGGCGACCGAATGCATCCATCAACTGGTCAACATCACCCCAGAGTTCCGACTCAAAACCGCCGCCGCCGGTTTCAAATATTCCAACAACAGTCCAGTCACGCATTCCAAATTTTACTGTTTCACCGAGTCCGCAGCCTTTAAAATTATCAGCGACTTTCCGTCCGGCTATAATTTCTGAAGTACCCGGCTGCCACATACGACCTTCTACAAGGTTAAATTCAGGGCGAATCTGTATAGACATGGGAGATACTCCCCGAACGGGAACGTTTGACGGTTCGTTGTCTGCCCGTTTTGGCTGATTTATAAGGACTAAGATCTCTCCGGTCACTAAAGGTACACCGGCTTCATCTTTTTTGATTTCAGGTTCAGCTTTAATGTCATTCGCCATTGAACGGTAGATGATAGATTGAACCTCCGTTTGGGAACCTTTACGGATGACCACGACATTGGAATCAGAACCGGTATCGACAAGAGTCTGTTCAAGGCCGTTTGAGAGCATCAGTACCGCAGAAAAAACAAACACAACTAATGCAAAACCGAATACGGTTAAGAGGGAAGTCAGTTTTTTTTGAAAAATAGATTTGAAAGAATATGTAACCAGTAGTCGCATTGTTATCCTTTAGTCGATAATTCTCAGTCCATCTATAATAGATGTGTTAACTGCTTTGATTGCGGGGAAAATAGCTGCTAAAAATCCTACGATTATTGCAGCAGAAAAACCGAGCATTACGGTGATTGGGTCAAGTTTGAATACCGGGAAAAAGTCTGAAAGTCCGACCCGTACAAGATTCACAATTGGTAGTGTTATTAATATCCCCATCAGTCCTCCCATAGCGGCAATAAACAGCGATTCACCGAATATCAATCCGGCAATATGAGCTGTTCTGAATCCGAGTGATTTCATCATGGCGTACTCTGAGGTACGCTCACGTGCAGTCATAGCCATAGTATTCGCTAAAACGAGCAAAATGATTCCAATAACCAGAACTGAAACAGCTTTCAAGCCGGCAACAATAGAACCGGCCATCGCTACAAATGAAAGCTGGAATGCTTCCTCTGTGTCTGTTTTCGTCTCAGCTATAGAGTTTTCAAACATGGCATCGATGTTATTGGATATTTCAACAGCTCTGTTTGGATCATCTATACGGGTAATAAACGAACCAATCTGCCCGGCACGGGGGGGAGCTTCGACTTTCATCCGTTCATCAAGATACGCAAAATGCATAAACCATTGTGACTCGTCGGTAATCTCTTTAGTACCGGTGTAGATACCGGCTATAACAAAATCCCAGTCCCCCGGAAAAATTGTACCGATCAACCGCACCGGGTCTCCAACTGACCAGTTAAAACGGTCAGCTAACTTACGTCCGACAATAACTGAGTTGCGCTGTGAAAGAAAATCCTGAAACTGTTCTTCAGGGACAATGTATTCGGGATATAGGTCAAAATAAGTAACAGGGTCGACAGCAAATTGGGCGAAGAAATTTTTTGGATCGACATACACGCCGCCAAACCATTGTGCCCAGGTGATGCCGGTTATTCCGTCGACTTTTTCAATCTTCTCTTTATATGCCATCGGGATTGTAAAGATGAGCGAGACATTATTAATCGTGACCAATCGATTCGGGGAGGATGCAGAAGCACCGGCATACCAGGCATCAACCGATGTCCTGATAACCGAATATGCCATTACCGCAATAGCCAGACCAAGAATTGTCAGGAATGTCCGAAGTTTATGACGGAATGAATTTTTCCATGTAAGTTTCAAAAATTTCATGCGTGATTATTATTCAGTTCGCCTTTATCGAGGTGTCTTTGGGTTCGTGCATACTCAGCAGCTTTCGGGTCATGGGTTACCATAATAATCGTTTTACCGAATTCTTTATTTAACTGCGAAAGTAAATCCATGATTTCTTCAGCTGAAACTTTATCCAGATCACCGGTCGGTTCATCAGCTAATATAAATGACGGGTCGGTTGCAATCGCACGGGCAATAGCAACGCGCTGTTCCTGTCCACCTGATAACTGGTTTGGATAATGATCCATCCTATCAGCAAGACCTACAATAGAAAGAGCAGTTTCCACCTGATGTTTCCGTTCCTGCTTGGATAACTTTGTCAGTAATAGAGGAAGCTCTACATTTTCAAATGCTGTTAACACAGGAAGAAGATTATAAAACTGAAAGACAAAGCCAACATTGTCCGAACGCCATCTGGCAAGCATACCGTCAGAAAGGGGAGCGATGTCAACACCATCGACAAATATCTCTCCAGTCGACGGACGGTCAATCCCTGCGATTAAGTTTAAGAGGGTCGTTTTACCGGAACCTGACGGTCCCATCAGTGCGAGAAAATCACCTTTTTCAATATCGAGATTGATATTATTCAACACCGGAATTTCGAGTGTATCACGCCAGTATGATTTCTCTACGTTTTTTACTTCGATAAATTTTTCTGCCATACGAACAATCTATTTTGAGATTTCTACTTTTTCATTATCTACCATTTTCCCTGGAGGGGAAAGGATTACTTTATCACCCGGATTCAAACCGTTTTTGATTTCAATGACATCACCAAGTTCTCTGCCGAGGGAGAGAGCGACCATTTCGGTAACTTCGCCGATAATTTTGAATGCGACTTTGTTGCCGTTTCGTTCGGTGACGATATCTTTATCAGCAACAATGACATTTTTATATTCGGATTCCTGTTTTGGTTCTTCAGTAAAGAAGTTTACCCGTGCAGACATTTCCGGAAGAACCCGGTCGTTTTTATCCGTGAATGCGATTTTAGTTAGTACTGTTGCCCGGCTTCTGTCGGCGGTCGGTACGATCTTTTTGACATAACCATTATAATCGTGGTCGGGGTATGCATCCAAAACGATAGTGCATTTTTGACCGACTTCGACCTTATAAATATTAGATTCAGAAACATCTGCTTCGACCTCAAGCGAACTCATATCAGCAAGTGTTACAACAGAACCTTTTGATGTCGCAGATGATGCAAAGGGTGCGACAATTTCTCCGACATCAGCATTTTTCGTAAGAACCGTACCGGAAAAAGGGGCTCGGATAAAAGTGTTTTCCAACTCCACTTCAGCCGCTTTCTGTGATGCCTGAGCAGCTGAAAGTAAGGCAAGTGATGATTTGTATGCGATTTCAGCATCTTCTAAGATAGTTTCTGTAATAGAACCTGATGAGTATAGAGATTTCTGTCGTTTGTAATTTCGGGAGGCATTGAGAGTATCTACAGCAGCTTTTTGAACATTTGCATCAGCTAAGGCGACATTTGCTTTGATATCTTCGTTTTCAATTTCAGCAATAATCTGACCGGTAGAAACAGTATCACCCTCTTCAAATCCAAGATACTTCAATCGGCCGGTACCTTTGGAGGCAACTTCTGCTTTACGCTGAGCAACAACATAACCGGAAGCAACCAGGGCTGCCTGAGAATTGTTTCCCGTCATTAAAGTTACGGTTGTAATATTTACTTTTGTGGCTGGTTCAAGATTGCCTTTGAAAATAAAATAAGCGATACAGATTGTTACAAATATCACAAGGTATAGCAAATAAAAGATTTTTTTACTTTTTGGTTTGGAATCATACCGCTTCTTTTTGTCAATCTTTAGCGAGCGGATAGCCTCGTTTTTATTCATTTCGTTCATTGACTTACCAGATTCCTAAAACATCTTTTGCCTGATCGGAACACATTTCATTCGGGTCCCATGGTGGAGACCAGACGAGAACAACTTCAACATCTTCGACACCATCAAGTTCTTCGACTGCCCGATGGGTCATCGATACAAGCATTTCTCCATAGGGACAGGCGGGAGTAGTCAGAGTCATTTTAACGGTCACTTTAGATGTGTCTTCTTCAAGCAAGACGTCGTACACAAGACCTAAGTCTATTATACCTATTCTGATTTCCGGGTCCTGTACCGGTTTCAGTGCTTCGATTACCTGTTCTTTAGTTGGGAGTGCCATAATATATCAATGTTCCTTTTTATCATCTTCTGTTGAAACAGTAAAACTGCCTGGTTTTGTTCCGGTTTCAAAATTTTTTACACCTTCTATCAAAGTCATCCATGCAAGTAATGCACATTTAATTCTTACCGGAAAATTTCTGACTCCTTTTAGCGAATCAATATCACCGAGGTCTTCAGGGATATCGGTCTCTTCACCCTTCAGCATCTTTTTGATAGCTTCTGAGATTCGTTTGACATCGTTTAAAGGTTTTCCTTTGATGTATTCTGCAAGCATTGAACCAGAGGCGACCGAAATGGCGCAACCTTTACAGTCGACATGTACATCCTGAACAATATTGTCCTTATCAACTTTGAGCTGCATTGTCAGTTCATCACCGCAGGAAGGATTGTGACCGTCTGATTCAATATCTTTATCGTCGAGCGGTCTTTTACCGCGCGGAGCTTTATAATGATCGAGAATTATTTCCCGGTACATGTCATCTAATGGATCACTCATAATCCGAAATACCTCCTCATGTCGATCAGAGCTTCACAAAGAGCATCGACATCAGCTTCATCATTGTATATATACAAAGACGCTCTTGCTGTTGCTATTTTCTTTAAGCGTCTCATAAGTGTCTGGGCACAGTGGTGTCCGGCACGGATAGCAATACCTTTTGAATCTAAAAACGTAGAAATATCATGAGGATGAAGTTTTTCATCAGTAAAAGAAATAGCTCCACCCCGATTTACTGTGTTATATGGTCCCTGGATTTCAAGACCATCAATTTTAGTGAGTTTCTCAATTGTATATTGGGTCAGATATGTTTCATACTGATGGATATTGTCCATCCCGATCTCTTCAAGATAAGTGAGAGCAGCATCAAATGTCACGACACCTCCGATATTCGGTGTACCCGCTTCAAACTTGTGAGGCAGGTCTGCCCAGGTGATTCTGTCGAACGTAACTTCTGATATCATTTCACCGCCCATCAGAAACGGTGGCATCTTATCTAAAATATCCTCTTTGCCGTATAGAACTCCGACACCGGTTGGACCGAGCATTTTATGTGAAGAGAATGCATAAAAATCAGCATCAAGCTCTTTTACATCTACAGCAAAGTGAGGGACTGACTGAGCACCATCGACTAAAATTAAAGCGTTATTCTCATGTGCAATTTTGGCAATCTCTTTTACCGGATTGACCGTTCCCAGAACATTTGACATATGATTGACTGCTACGATTTTTGTTTTTGAAGATATAATGTTTTCAATATCAGACAAATCGTAACGACCATCATCGGTAATCGGGATACGTTTGACAACAGCCTTTTTCTTTTGAGCAAGTTTCACCCAGGGGACTAAATTGGCATGGTGCTCCATATCAGAGATAACGATTTCGTCACCTTCGGAAATGTTTTCTTCACCCCAAGAATAGACAACCAGATTGATTGCTTCGGTGGTGCCGCTTGTAAAGATAATCTCCTGCGGTTTAACTCCACCGATAAAAGAAGCGACATGGCTGCGGGTTTTTTCGTAAGCATTAGTCGCCCGTTCCGCAAGAGTATGCAGACCGCGATGA
>QQUK01000025.1 GCA_008501655.1 Calditrichota bacterium | reverse complement strand
ATTTTCGCGGGTGCAATATCTTAAAAAAGAGGTCGCCATCAGTTTTGTCCATTCTCTCATCTCCTTAAGACAACTGGTCGAACTGTTGGCAACTATCGGCTATGAACCGATGCTGAGCCTTGATGATTACGAATTCAAACCACAGAAGAAGAAAGCGAGTTCATTGATTGTCCGACTTGCAGTTGCCGGGTTCTGTTTTGCCAATATTATGCTTTTTTCGTTCCCTGAATACCTTTCAACCGATGGACTGATTGAACCGGAGTTTCAGAAATTTTTCGGGTATCTTAATATTCTCTTATCAATTCCGGTATTTTTTTATTCCGGTGCTTTGTACTATAAATCTGCATATACTTCTTTGAAACAAAAAGTTATCAACATGGATGTGCCGATAACAATCGGAATCTTCATGCTTTATTTCCGGTCGTTGTATGAAGTCATCTCTACCACAGGTCCGGGATATTTTGATTCTTTTACCGGACTGGTTTTCTTTTTACTTATAGGGAAATTTTTTCAACAGCGAACCTACGACTCCCTTTCATTTGACCGTGATTACAAATCGTACTTTCCTATTTCAATCACAAGAATCACTAACTCCGGTGAAGAAATCATCCCGATATCAGAACTTGAAAAAGGGGACGTCATCATTGTCCGAAACAACGAACTTATTCCGGCTGATTCGGTTCTTTTATCGGAGACTGCTTCTATTGATTATAGTTTTGTGACCGGTGAAGCGGAACATACTGAAAAAAATGAAAACGATAAAATTTATGCCGGCGGTAAACAAGCTGGAGCATCGATTAGGTTAAAGGTTTTGAAATCTGTCTCCCAGAGTTACATCACGCAATTATGGGACAATGCATCATTTAATTTCGACGACAGTCACTCACTAACAAATCTTGCCAATAGATTCAGTAAATACTTCACCTTCGGGATAATCACTATTGCTTTGCTTGCCGGAATCATCTGGTATTTTATAGATCCTTCTAAAGCTGTGTTTATAACAACAGCCGTTTTAATAATTGCCTGCCCCTGTGCTCTCGCTCTTTCAACTCCTTTTACTCTCGGTTCTGCACAGCGGATACTTGGTAGGAATCAGTTATTTTTGAAAAATTCATCGACTATTGAAGAGCTTGCCAAAATCAATCATATTATATTTGATAAAACCGGAACGTTGACGGAAGCATCAAATGCATCTATCCGGTTTTCCGGTAAAACTCTTTCACAATATGATAATGACCTGATATATTCACTCATCCAGCACTCGACACACACCCTTTCAGTCAAACTTCTCAAACAGATAACAGCGGAGAAATCTTTTGAAGTATCGGAGTATTCTGAAATCCCCGGCAAAGGTATCTCCGGACTGGTGCAGAACCATAAACTAAAAATCGGTTCTGCAACTTTTGTTGGACAAACAAATGATACAAAACTGAATGAAACCAGAGTCTATTACTCTTTAAATGATGAAATTGTTGGATATTTTATTATTGAAAACTGGTATAGAGAAGGTCTTGCAAGTCTTGCTGAAAAGCTGTCAGGAAACTTACAAATCTCGATTCTTTCCGGCGATAATGAATCAGAGAAATCGCGACTGCAGACAATCTTTCCCCGGACAAAAGAATTCAGATTTAATCAATCACCTCAGGACAAGCTTGATTTTATCAAATCACTTCAAAAGGATGATACCGTTTTAATGTTTGGTGACGGACTTAATGATGCCGGAGCTTTAAAACAATCTAATATCGGTATCGCTGTTGTCGAAAATATCAGTTCGTTCTCTCCGGCTTCCGATGGAATATTAAATGCGTCGAATTTTTCAAAAATTTCTGAATTTATTACTTTTTCTCATAAATCAATTTTTATAATTTTAGTTAGTTTTGCAATTTCACTATTGTATAATCTGTTTGGTATCGGGTTTGCGGTAGCCGGATATTTATCCCCGCTTTTTGCTGCTGTTCTGATGCCGTTAAGTTCGATTACGGTAGTGATATTTACAACGGTTGCGACAAAAGTTGCAGCCAAAAGGATAGGATTATCTTAAATGTATGTGATGTTTATTTTAATCGGAGCTTCACTGGTCATTTCCGGAGGATTTCTGATTGCTTTTTTGTGGGCAAATAAAAAAGGTCAGTTTGATGATACCTATACGCCTTCAGTTCGCATGCTTTTTGATGATGCTGATAAAATAGATAAAAAGAATAATTAATGATAGGATGGAGTTACGATAATGAATCTTGAGACGTTTCATTATGACAATAAGATTGTTAAAAATTTCGCCTGGGCGACCTCTATCTGGGGTATTGTCGGGATGCTTGTCGGGTTAATTGCTGCTATTCAGCTGTTCTACCCAAAGTTTAATTTTGGAATCCCGTACACGACATTTGGAAGGCTTCGCCCTTTGCATACCAACGCCGTCATTTTTGCTTTTGTCGGAAACGGTATCTTCATGGGAGTATATTACTCCCTGCAGCGCTTATGTAAAGCTCGTATGTTTTCAGACCTCATGAGTAAACTTCATTTCTGGGGTTGGCAGTTGATTATTGTAACAGCTGCTATTAGTCTTCCATTAGGGTTTACATCGGGAAAAGAATATGCCGAACTTGAATGGCCGATCGATTTATTGATCGCTGTCGTTTGGGTCATTTTTGGTATTAATATGTTTGGTACGATTTTTAAACGTCGTGAACGACATATGTATGTTGCGATATGGTTCTACATCTCGACATTCTTAACGGTAACGATGCTCCATGTTGTCAACTCAATTGAGCTTCCGGTCTTATTTATGAAATCATATCCGGTGTACGCCGGAGTGCAGGATGCATTGGTGCAATGGTGGTATGGTCATAATGCGGTTGCCTTTTTCTTAACGACACCATACCTCGGTTTGATGTATTACTTCCTGCCAAAAGCGGCTAATCGACCGGTCTTCTCATACCGGCTTTCGATAATCCATTTCTGGGCTTTGATATTTATTTATATCTGGGCAGGTCCGCATCATCTGCTTTATTCTGCACTCCCTGACTGGGCACAAACCCTGGGAACAGTCTTTTCGATTATGTTGATAGCTCCCTCGTGGGGCGGTATGCTCAACGGTCTTCTGACACTCCGTGGTGCCTGGTATAAAGTCTGCGATGATGCTGTTTTA
>QQUK01000024.1 GCA_008501655.1 Calditrichota bacterium | reverse complement strand
TTCAACATAGTTTTCTCCATCATTTGATAATTCCACTTGGTAGATATATTGAGTATCTGCCTCAAGACCTGTAATGTCGATCGTAATAACAAAATCGTCTTGTTTTTGAATATCCTCCAGGTCCTGTGAATATTATGGCGGATTTTCAGTGTATCTGAAATCTTATACCGTTGAAAAATTTGATAATCCTGACTGTCCAAATGGGTCCATCGCTGTTAAACTTTCCGGAGGAAACTCTAAAATCGGACAATTCGGACAAATCGAGCTTCTCCTTGCAACAGCTAATTCCTTCACAGTTAAATTGTTAGCTCGATCAGAACAGTTTGACCCGCCGTTTGATAAAATCAACACAGCATTCCTTGGATTTTCCTACTACAGCGGGAAATAAACGTTACTGTTATTAATCGTTAAGAAGTGAAACCTCAGAATTTCCATCCCGTATAACAATACAGAATAGTAATTAACAAAAGCTCCCAAGGAGGTTTTCATGAAACAGATATGGAAGATTTCACTGACTGCATTTGTCCTGTTGGCATTGCTCTTTTCTTTAGGATTTACCAAACGAGGTGAATATGCATGGTTAGGGGTATCGACTCAGACTGTAGACAAAGAATTAGCCGAAGCATTTGAACTTTCTGTCGATTACGGAACAATTATCAATGAAATAATCTCAGATTCACCAGCCGATAAAGCCGGTCTCAAAGAAGGAGATATCATCATCAGGTTTGGTAACGAGAAGGTTTATGACTATGATGACCTGATTGATAACCTTGAAGATAATAACCCGGATGATCAGGTTGTTCTGACAATTATGCGTGATGACGACCAGATGGATATTGATGTAACCCTTGGCGGAACATCATCTAAAAATAAAAATAATTACAGGTTCTTCGGATCTGTTCCCTCAGTCCCCTCAGTCCCCTCGGTACCGTCAGTCCCATCTGTTCCCCATGCTCCAAAAATATTTTCAAATGGAAGCCTGTATAACTTCACATACGGATCCGATTCCTACATCGGCGTTCAGTTGACCGATCTCTCCGACCAGCTTCGTGAATATTTTGGTGCTGATGAAGATAAAGGCGTCCTTGTATCCGAAGTAGAAAAAGATACTCCGGCCGATAAAGCTGGAATCAAAGCCGGTGATATTATTGTTAAAGCTGATGATGAAGATGTCTACTCCTATAAAGATCTCAAATATGTCATTGAAGATAAAGATGAAGGTGATAATGTCCTTCTCACTGTTCTCAGAGACAAAAGAGAACAGGAACTTGAAGTAACAGTTGCTGAACGTGATGATCAGGATACATTTTTCTTTAACGGTCCCGATGTAAATATCCGCATTCCCAAAGCAAGCGGGTATCATTTCTTTTCCGATGACTGGAGCGGTACATTTGATTCAGATGAATTTGAGGATTTAATGCAGGAGCTTCAGGAAGAACTTAAAGATCTTGAAAAGATGAAATTTAAGTTCAAACAAGACGGTAAGGGTTTATACTTAGATAAAAAAGAAGCTGAAGCGTTTCGGAAAGATATGGAACAAGCCAAAAAAGAATTAAAAAAAGCTCAAAAATTAGACCAGAGAGAGCTGAAAAAAGAGCTCGATGAATTGCGAAAAGAATTAAAACGTATTGAAAAAAAGATAGATGATTAGCAATCGGAATTAGATTGACAAAAAAGCCCGCAACATTGCGGGCTTTTTTTATTTGCTTGATTCAACAACTTTCCAGTATATTAAATCATATGAGCAAAATGACAGTCGCACAACTGATAGAAAAACGCGGTAAAGAGTTAGAGCTTACTCTTTTGAATGAAAAAAAGGATTGTCTGGAGAAACCGGTCAATAATGCCGAGCTTTTCAGGCCGGGGTTAGCCTTAACCGGATTTTTTGAGCGATTCCCTAATAAACGGATTCAAATTCTCGGCGAGACCGAATTTCATTATCTCTCTACCCTCTCCGAAGATCGTCTCAAAGAAGTCACCAATGAGTTATTCATAAAAGAGGTTCCCCTTGTAATCTTCAGTAAATCATTAGTCCCGACTAAAACTTTTACAACAATTGCTGATGAGTTTAAAACAGCGGTACTCTCAAGCCGGCTTTCCACAGCGGAACTGACCCATCGCCTTTCCGGCTATCTTGACCATCAGTTTGCCCCGACCCTCAATGTCCATGGCACTCTTGTTGACGTCTACGGTGTTGGATTATTGTATACCGGTAAATCCGGAATCGGGAAATCAGAAATCGCCCTTGACTTAATCGAACGGGGACATCGACTGGTCGCTGATGATGTCGTCAAAATCACCCGCACCGCCCCCGATGTTATTATTGGTACCGGTTCAGAACTTTTGGGACATCATATGGAAATTCGCGGTATTGGTATTATCGATATAGAAGAACTCTTTGGAATCCGTTCAATTCGACTCCAAAAACGTATCGAAGTCGAGGTCAATCTCGCCTACTGGTCGGAAACAAAAGAATACGAACGGCTTGGTATTGAAGAAAAGATGACCTCCGTTTTAGGTGTCGATATTCCGATTGTCAATGTCCCGATTTCGCCGGGAAAAAACATCACTGTTATTTCCGAAGTTATCGCTATGAACCACATGCTTAAAGTATACGGTGAAAATTCGGCACTTGAATTCACCAAAAAACTCTCCCAGACCCTGCATCGCCAGTCTCTGACCAAAGATTACCTTGAATCAGATTACGAGTAAAGTATCCCCTTCCCCCAGCTTCAAAAAATACGGTGTTTTCAACAGAATTCAGCCAATTTTGACCTCAAAAAACAGCTTGGCAAGATTCGCCAAATCTTTTATACTTAACATCTTGTAAGTTCTCCCCTCAGGCGGGAACAAATTAATAGATACTGAGTAGAACATTCTGACAGATATTGGAAGGATACTATAGCATTATGAAAAAAATTTTTACAGCATTTACTCTTTTAGCCCTCCTGGTGATACCGATACTAACCGGCTGCGGTACATCCGATGACCCGGTTTTAGCTGAAGTCGGTGACTACAAAATCAAAGCATCGGAATTTAATTCATTTTTCAACCGCTCCCGGTTGACATTCCCCTCTGCTGAAGTTGAACTTGAGGAACGGAAAAAGCTTTTAGACACAATGATCAACACCCGTCTGCTTATTCAGGGTGCTTATGAAAAAAATATTGATAAACTCGATGAGATTGACCGGATAATTCTTGCTAATAAAGAAAAATTCCTTCTCGATGCCCTCTACAAGAAAAATATTGCTGACAAAGCAGAAGTCACTGATGCTGAAATCAAGGACTATTATAACAAACTCGACACAAAAGTACGTGCGTCCCATATCTTAGTTTCTGATGCAGATACTGCCCAGATGATTTTTGATAAGATTCAAAATGGTGAAAATTTTGAAACGCTTGTTATGGATTATTCCTTAGACCCGCAGGCTAAACGAAATAAAGGGGACTTAGGATATTTTGTCTGGGGTTCGGTTGTTGAAGAATTTGAAAAGGTTACTTTTGCGATGGAACCGGGAGAACTTTCTCCTCCTTTTAAATCCCGCTATGGGTATCATATTGTAAAAGTTGTCGATAAACTTCCGAATGAAAACCGGACATCATATGATAATATGTATGAAACTATTAAAAATCAGATTACCCAAAGAAAAACCCTGAATCTAACCGAAGCTTATGTAAACAGTTTAAAAGAAAAATATACAATAACTGTAGATACTTCGACTGTTGCTTATCTGTTCCATAAACGTGAGCAGATGTATCCCCCGCAGGTTTTAGCTTCACTCCCCCGCTCTGACTTTGATATGGAACAGCTTGACCGTGACGAAAAGGAACTGGTCCTTGCAAGTGTAACTAACGGCGGTCATATGACTTTAAACGAATACCTGACCCAGCTTCAAAATATACCTCTCCAGTACCGTCCTGATTTAGATGATTATGATTCAGTTGCTGCATTTGTATTTGAGATGAAAAAAGTCGACCTGATGACTCTGGAAGCTGTCAATTCCGGTTTGGATAATGATGAAGACTATCTTGCACAGATAAAACTTTTCAAAGAATTAAATATGGCTGACATCATGAGAAATGATTCAATTGTTTCTCCCAATCCGCCTGATGAAGGTATGGCTCGACAATACTATGATGAAAATCCCGATGAGTTTACAAATCCGGCACAGATTCATGTATACGAGATTTTACTTTCTGATGAACTGAAAGCAAGACAACTGGTAAAAGAGATCAATTCCCTGCCGGAATTCAAAGACCGCGCCATGGAACTAACGGAACGTTCCGGCAAACGGAGTAAAAGCGGTGACCTCGGATATATTACCCGACAGTGGTTCCCGGAGATCTTTGACCTTGCCAAAAAAACAGCTGTCGGTGATATCGCCGGTCCGGTTGTTACACAGGCGAAATACTCTATCTTTTATGTTGTCGATAAAATTGAACCGGAACTCAAAGATTACTTAGGACAGAAACGCGGCATTTTGGATAAATTGAGAACCGAACAAAAAGGTCAGGCAATCGATAGATGGCTTGAACAACGCCGTGAAATTACTTCAGTTGAAATCAACGAAGATAATCTTGAAGCTACCGTTGATAAAACCAAATACGCTGAAACTGAATCAGTCGGATAAAAGGATTTTATGAGATTGAAATATATTTATGTTCTTTTTTTACTTCTGCTTGGAGTACAGACATCGGATGTCAAAGCAGAACGGGAAGTCGTTGATAAGATTGTTGCTGTTGTCGGTGACGAAGTAATCCTTGTTTCGGAACTTGCCAATCAGATACAGTTGATAGCGTTCCAGACCGGTCAGCAGCCAAAAAGCGAAGCTGAAATGAAAAAATTCCAGCAGGATATTTTGGATCAAATGGTTTCAGACCGTCTGTTTCTCTTAGCTGCAAAAGATGATACAACAATCAGTATCCGTGATGAAGAGATCGAACAGATGCTTGATGACCAGGTTACCCGAATTGCACAAAATTATCCGACTTATGATGAATTTCTCAATGCCTTAGCATCGGAAGGTCTGACCGTTCGCGAGTTAAAAAAGAAATACCGGATGGATGTTGAGAATCAGCTTTTAAAACAACGGTTTATTAATAAAAAACTTTATTCAATCTCAGTTTCGAAACACGAAGTTGAAGAATTTTATGATAAGTTTGCTGATTCAATTCCCAGTCAGCCGGAAGGTGTTAAACTTGCCCATATCCTTTTAACATACAAAGCATCCCAAAAAGTAGTCGACTCAGTTCAGACTCTTGCCCAACAGCTGAGAAAGCAGGTTTTAGAAGGTGCTGATTTTGCGGAACTTTCGAAAGCATATTCAATTGAAGGTGCCAAAGAAAACGGCGGAGAACTTGGCTATTTATCAAAAGATGATGTCGTACCGGAATTTGCCCGGGCTGCTTTTAATTTAAATATCGGAGATATCTCCGGTGCTGTTCAGACTCAGTTCGGCGTTCATATTATTAAATGTGAAGATATCAAAGGGGATAGATATAAACTTCGTCATATCCTTCTTGATACAGCCCCATCAAAAGAAGATTCCCTTGCCACAAAACAGCTTGCTGATTCATTAGTCAAAGAATGCTGGAATGGTGCCGATTTTGCTCTGATAGCAAAAACATACTCCGATGATAATGAGACAAGGGCACAGGGAGGGGAACTCGGATGGTTCGCCGCCGAACAGATGCCTCCGGAATTTGTTGATGCCGTTACCGGATGGAATGAAGCCGGTGAAATCCGCGGTCCTATCGAATCAAGATTTGGTCTGCATATTCTAAAACTTCTGGAATATCAGGAAGGCCGTAAATATACTCTTGAATCAGATTTCGATCAGCTTAAAGAACTTGCCCGACAGGATAAAACGGGACAGATCGTTGACAAGTGGATTGAAGAATTAAAACAAAAAACATATATCAGCTATCAGATAGATTTATAATGCGTATTGATGATTTTCTCTCAAGCGTCGGCGTAATCAAACGACGCACGATTGCCAAAGAGCTTGGGCAGAACGGATTGATTCATGTGAATGATACAAAGGTCAAACCAGCCTATCAGGTCAAGGTCAATGATATTATAAAAATCAAAGGAACCCATCCCAAAACCGTCGAAGTCCTTCAGCTCCCGATCAGTTCCGTGCCGAAAGAAAAACGGGATTTGTATATTAAAGAGTTGGATTAATAAATTTTAGATTGTAATTCACTTAATATCGTATATATTCCACCCATGACCGATAAAAAAACAACTCTGCCTAAACTCAACTGGCGAACCACAACCTGTGAAGTATGCGGGAAACCATTCGATTACCTTTCCAAAAAACGCCCAAAAACCTGCAATGACGGCAATTGCCAATATAAATTCCATTATCAGATAGATAAAAAAAGTTGGGCAACTTATCAGCCAACGCTGTTTGATTCCTGATACCGGTCAATCACTCTTTTTTCACCCTAAAATAAAACTTGTATTACATATCATGCAAAGGTATGTTTTTTATCATAGGATGAGGAAATAATCTATTCATGGATGAACAAAAACGTAAAGAGATTGAATCCCGGATCAGATCATTGGAATCGGAACTTGCTGAAATAAAGCAGCTTCTCCAAACTAATTCATCGGATTTATCTCCTAACATTCAGACAACAAAATCTCAACCACCACCCCCACCTCCTCCTTCAACAATCCAGCCAAAACAGACACAGGATTCACAGCCACAACAAATTTCCAGAGTTCAAACGAAACCGATTCCAAGACAAAAAACTTTTGAGTTCCCTGAGCATATGAAATCGGGTGAGTACTGGCTGAATAAAATCGGTATCGGCCTGGTGATTTTTGCTGTTCTCTTTTTCTTTAAATATTCGATTGATCAGGGTTGGTTAGTACCAAAACTGAGAATCGGAATGGGAATTGTCTTTGGCTGTATTCTGCAATTCCTGGCTTTTAAGACGTATTTAAAAAAGCGGCATTTCAGCCTGGTTCTGTTCGGCGGCGGAATCGCTGTTTTTTATATCTCAGGATTCGCAGCATTTCAAATGTTTTCTTTAGTCTCACACCAGACTGCATTTTTCTTTATGCTTGCGGTTACGTTGTATGCAATCTCTCTTTCGATAAAACAGAATGAACAGATTCTTTCACTCATTGGCGTTCTTGGTGCAATGGCAACACCGTTTTTACTTTATACAGGTGAAGGTGACATCCCCGGTTTAATGATGTATATGTCGGTTGTTATTGCCGGTACCTCCGTTATTTATTTTTTCAAAAGCTGGCGGGGACTGTTATGGACAACCTATATCATTGGTGTCTTCATTGTGCTATTAGGCGGTTTAGATATTGTTGAAAATCAGAATGCTCATACCGACTCCGAACGTTGGTCGGTACAGCTTGCTTTAGTCCTCTGCTGGCTTGCCTTCGCGATCATCCCTCTCCTCCGGGAAGTTTTTGCACAAATCAACCCGCAAAAATATAAATATATTCAGTTTACCTATCTGAAAAAATTAGTATCAGAACAATTTGAACAAAGTGCCGCAAAACATGCCTATATCCTTTTTGTCACTACACCGGTAATTGTATATACAGCCTCGACACTCCTCTGGACTGAAAATTATATGCCCCAGAAAACATGGGGATGGATTGCGATGGCAACCGCGATGTTCTACTGGTTTACAGCATATCAATTGAAAAAATGGGCAAACCTGAAAACAGTTCAATTAATAAAACTGCTGGTCGGAATACTCTTTTTGACTGTATCATTTTTCCTCTTATTTGAAGGAAAAACTTTGATGGCGGTTTTAGGAACAGAGGCTTTTGTACTGTTTTATATCGGGAACAAATTCAATGACAGCAAATTCTTACGAAGCAGTTATATCTTATATGCAATCCTCTTTTTTGGAACAGCAATCAGAATCGGATGGGACTTTAACAGACCGGACAGATTTTTTAATCTTGAGAATATGACCGATTTATGGGTAATCGGTCTGATGTTCGCAGCTTTTTATGTTTCAAAAATCAATCTTGTAAAAAGAATATTTTTCCCGGCCGGGATACTTTTACTGACTGCTCTTTTTGACCAGCAGTTTAACGGGAACTTACTGTTTTTCCTCTTAACCGCGGTAATGCTCGGGATGCATCTTACTCAGAGATATTTACATGACAAGGTTCTGACAACTTACGCTCAGGTATATCTTGGAGCATTATCACTTCTGATGATTAATAGGCTCATGCTGTTAGAAATATCTCTTTTCCCGACAGATTTAGGAGTTCGTCCCATTTTTAATCTAACAACCGGTATCGATGTACTCTTTCTTGCTGCGTTGTTGTATGCAGCCAGACTTATCCGTTCACAATCAGAAAAAACTATCTATTACATTTGGGCGCATATTATAATTTTATCTATTTTCCTCAGAGAATTTCAATCTTCAGAAAATGGTCAGGGCATTGTCACGATTGCCTGGGGTTTATATGCTGCCATATTACTCATAGCCGGATTAAGACTGAACAAAGTTAGTTTGAGAAAAGCTGCATTGATAACACTTATGGTCGTAGTCGCAAAACTCTTTTTGGTCGACTTAAGTAATCTTGAAACTATCTGGCGGATCCTCCTGTTCCTTGGATTCGGCGGTGTATTTTTACTCTTAAGTTATTACTTTAAATCACTTTGGAAAGATTCAGACGACACCGGGTCTTCCCCAAACCAGACAGATATTCAGTCATAAATCCATAGATAACTTTAAGTTGACAAAAAACGATTCTACTCTATATTACAATCATACATACCGCCTGACAAAGCCGTACAGCGATACTTTCGGCACCAAAGAGAAAACTTCGATATCGTAGGACAATCATGAAAAAATCATTGAGCAAAGTAATCCTGATTGCGTTACTTTTGGCAATCTTATCTGTACAATCCGGATTTTCAGTTCCGGCAGATCCAAATTTTGAATTTACCATCACACAGCCTAACGGTGAAGTCATTTCCCTCAAACCGGTAGGTGATGAACGAAACGGCAGATATATAACCCTTGATGGTTATACCGTTACCAAACAGACAGACGGCTGGTATTATTACGCTCAGTTAGACAGTCAGGGACAATTGACTGCATCTGAATATAAAGTCACAACCGAGAAAAATCGAACTGCTGAACTTATCTCATTTTTACAGACGATTCCACAATCTCTTAGTGCTGAAAACAGATTCAGAGTTTATCCCGACCCGAAAATGCAGCCGGAACTTCTTAAAAACTCAGCTCTTCAAAAAGCAATAGAAGCAAACAATAATGTCCTTGTAATTCTGATACAGTATTATGACTATCCGGCAATTAAAGATTCTGCACAGTTTGATGCTTTAATGAATGAACCCGGCTATGATATTTACGGTTCCGCGAATGATTTTTATCAGGAATGTTCCTACGGACAATTTGGGATTACCAGCGATGTTACTCCGTGGTACACCGCCGATTCAGACTACCTGTTTTATGCATACAATGACGGTAACAACTGGGTGGCTGCAGCACAACTTGCCAGAGAAGCAATCGTCTGGGCATCCGTTGCCCGCGATATAGATTTTTCAAAATATGATAATGATGGTGATGGTGAAGTTGAAGGACTCTTTATAGTTCATGCAGGACCCGGTGCTGAAACTGGAGCTTCAGACTTCCCCTGGTCACATAAATGGTGGCTCTCAGCAGCCGGTCTTGCTCCGGTTGTTACCGACGGCGTCACAATTGATGCATACACAATGGAACCGGAGCTTCATTCCGGAACAGAAATCGCCCGTATCGGTGTTTTTGTCCATGAGTTCGGTCATGCCTTAGGTCTTCCTGACTTGTACGGTACTTATGGTATCGGAAGCTGGGGAGTAATGTCCGGCGGTTCCTGGGGCGGCGGCGGTAAATGTCCCGTTCATTTCTCAGCCTGGAGTAAAGCTCAGCTCGGTTGGACAAACCCGATTAATATTTTAGCTGATACAACCGATGTCCTCCTCCCAGATGCATCGACCTCACCGGTCTCCTACCGTCTCTGGAACGAAGGAACCGTAGGGCCGGAATATTTCCTTGTGGAATACCGCGGTAAAACAAATTTTGACCAGTTCCTGCCCGGTTGTGGTGTTGCTATCTGGCATATCGACGAAACTGTCACCGGTGCCTGGACTGAAACTCACCGCAGAGTAGATTTAGAAGAAGCAAACAATATCGAGAATAATTCTGCCGCTAATGTCTGGATTGATAAAACTTTTGGGATAATTACAGCCCCGAACAGCAACACCAATGATGGTGACTCTACAAATGTACAGATTGCTGTTACTTCGATAGCATGTGATGCTGCCGGCATGACTGCTGATTTTGCTGTAGGACTTCCGCCAGGCTGCTGTTTGACTATGCGGGGTAATGTTGATAATGATTTAAATGATGAGATCACAATTGCTGATATAGTTTACTTTGTTGAATATTCCTTTGCTGTCCCCAAAGGACCCGATCCGGTCTGCTTTGAGGAAGCTGATGTTGATGCCTCCAATGATTTGACAATTGCTGATTTAGTATATCTGGTGGAGTATTCTTTTGCCTCACCAGCCGGACCGGCTCCATTGATTTGTCCATAAAGTAAAACAAGTAACCAGATGGATTAGGTGATTTTATATATACAATATAGAGTATTTTGACCCGACTAATCTACAATAAGGATTTTATATGATAAAAACTTTTCCCAAACTCGCAGGAATACTCTTACTCGCCGTTTTATTCTTACTGCCAAATCAGATTTCTGCTCTTTCTTTAGATTATAAAGAACGAGGTGTTGATATACATGCTCCCGATAATTCTACCCATACTTCTGCAGCCGGTGAAACACCGTATATCCTTGAAGAACTTGCATCATTCCAGTTCTCAAATCACAATGGTTCTGATTGTTGGGGATGGAAAGACCCATCAGGTAATCAGTATGCTATGATGGGAGTTTCCGGTGCCCTTGTATTTGTAAACGCCACCACTCAGCAGATAGTAGATACTGTTTTGACAACCGACTGTGTCTGGCAGGATATAAAAACATATCAGCATTATGCCTATTCCGTCAGTGAATGTAACTCGGGATTATATGTCATGGATCTGCAGTATCTTCCCGACTCTGTACATGTGATTACTGTCGGTCCGGTTGGTCCCGGTGGTGAACTTTCATCCCATAATATATTCATTGATACAATAGCCGGATATCTTTATGCTGAAGGCTCACCGGCAAGTGAAACAATTCATATCTTTGACCTCGCCAACCCGGAGTCCCCATCTTACCTGACAGGATTTTCAAACACACTCGAATCGGTACATGATTTTTACGTTATGAGTGATACGATTTATATCGCTTCCGGTGGGTTCCCGACAATGGATGTTTATGATATGGCTGATAAATTTAATCCTGCCCTTATCTACCGGATTGTCGTACCGAATGCAGGGTATGTACATAATGTCTGGCCGTCCGATGACCGCAGGTTTGTTGTTACCACTGAAGAAACGAACGGAAAAACTATAAAAATCTGGTATGTCGAAGACCAAAATGATATCCGCCTTGTTTCAGAGTTTTTAGCACCGAACGGTCTCGCACACAATGCTCATATTGAAGGTAATTTTCTTTTTCTTTCTCACTATGCATCCGGTGTACGTGTCTGGGATATCTCAAACCCGACCTGCCCGAAAGAAATCGCGATTGCCGATCTCTCCAACGACAATTGCTGGGGGGTATATCCACACACCGGTGATTCTTTAGTTTATTCATCTCATCTTGATGGAAGATTTTTTATCCACCGCTTTATCCCGGATCCCGCTTATGTATCGTCTATCCCCGATGATGACTTCGATGGAATCGATGATGACTGCGATAACTGTCCTGGCCTGTCAAATCCTAATCAGATTGATTCCGATGTTGACGGTATCGGTGACCTTTGCGATGCCTGCCCCAATGACCCTTACAACGATTCCGATGGTGACGGAGTATGCGGTGATGTCGACAATTGTGCCAATTATAATCCTGACCAGAATGATTCTGATGGTGATGGAAATGCTGATGCCTGCGATATCTGTCCGAATGACCCTGCCGATGATGCTGACTTTGACGGATTCTGCGCAGATGTTGACAATTGCCCCGCAATTCAGAATGTGTTTCAGGAAGATACTGATAATGACGGTATCGGGGATGCATGTGATGAATGTCCCAATGATTCGGTAAACGATCCCGATGCTGATGATATTTGCGGACTATCCGACAACTGCCGCTATGTATATAATCCGTTACAAATCGATTGCGATAGCGACGGATATGGTGTCGCCTGTGATAACTGTCCTTCG
>QQUK01000282.1 GCA_008501655.1 Calditrichota bacterium | reverse complement strand
TTTGGTTTCGGCGAGGGTTCGGTTCAGTTCAGCTATACGGGTTTTTTCTAAAAAGAGCTGCCGGTAGTAATTAAATGCATACACACCGACAACAATGAAAATAAATGCAACCGAGTTATCGTTTATTTTGCCTAAGTACGATCCGATAAAAATTTCATACGCACTGTTGTAGCTGGTCATAATCTCAGCATAGTACCAGTTTTTCGTCCAGAGCCAGACAACCGAATAAAGATACAAATGTAAAGCAGGCATGACAATCATGCCTGTTATAAATGTAGATATTTTAATGATAAGAGATTTATCCTGAATGATATGAACAACTTTTATAACTAAAAGTGAAAGCAGTCCCCAGAGATACCATTCATTAAATGCCCAGATTGCTGATTTTTGCCAGGTTAGGATATTCGGATTATAAACATTGTAAGCATAATAAAGACGGAATGTCTGGAGAAGACCTAACAGAGACCAGAGGATAAACCAGCATCCGATTTTTTGGACGGTTGTGAGATGAAACAGTTTTGAGTTGTTCATAGTTTCATTATAACGGATAAAAATTGGAAATGTTTATTCCGGTTTGAATTTTTTTGAACCCCGGTACATTTCGTACTTAAAAAGCCGGCATTCGATCTGTCCGTTATACAGTTTTATTTTCTGCGATGTTTTTAAACCTACCGACTTTGCCGCCTTGAGGTTACCGGTAAACAGATAGGCGTCATAACCTTCATATTTATGTTTAAAAGAATCACCTATGGTGGTGTATAATTGTTCAATCTCTTTTTCATCCAGACGTTCTCCATACGGTGCATTACAAATTGCAATACCTTTGCCTTCAGGAGGAATCTGATCGATAATATTCATTTTTTCAAATTTGACAATACTTTGTAGCCCTGCACGTTTAGCATGAGTTTTTGCTTTTTCGATAACCTGTTTGTTTCTATCGGAACCTATAATAGGATGGCGTAAAGATTTGTGAGATTTTTTTTCAGCATCGCTTTTAACTTTTTCATACAACCCTTTTTCATAATCGAGCCAGAGCATGAATGCATAATTTTTTCGAATTAAACCGGGTGCTCTGTTCAAAGCGATCATGGCAGCCTCGATGGCAAATGTACCGGATCCGCACATCGGGTCGATTAGAGGTCTGGAACCGTCGTAGCAGCATAATTTTAAAATTCCGGCTGCAAGACATTCGTTTAACGGTGCCAATGTCCGTTCGGTCCGGTATCCCCGTTTGTTGAGGGGGTCACCGGAGGAATCAAGAGCAATTGAGCAGTCGGTTTTATTGATATGCAGATTGATTCTGATATCCGGTTTGGTGTTATCGATTGAGGGGCGTTTCCCGGTTTTAGCACGTATCTGGTCAACAATAGCATCTTTGGTCAGTTGGGCAGCATACATTGAGTTCTTAAAAGATTTGTTAAAGTTCACAACTGAATCGATTATCATTCTGCCGTCAGCTTTCAGATAATCAAGCCAGTTGACGGTACGGGTAGCCTTATAGAGGTCATCCGGTTTTAAGATTTTGCAAGTAGTCAGCGGTACTAAAACTCTCCCGGCTGTTCTCAGGCAGAGATTTGCTTTATAGAGAATTTCTTTATCACCGTCAAAAGTAACCGAACGGTTGGCAGTGCGAATGTTTTGGGCACCGAGGTCAGCAAGCTCTTTTGCCAGTATCTCTTCGAGTCCGAATATGGTTTTGGCAACCATCGGAAATATTTTTATTGGTTTTCTTTTCACAGCTATATGATAGAATAATAATGTGCTAAATCAAAGTGGAAAAATATAGCAGAAACTTGACAAGCGTAACCATCATCTTTATTTTATCTGAAATTTATCATCCTTTTTGGGAGGTTTTATGAGATTGACAGCTATGATTCTTACCATAATACTTAGTTGTTTAACTTTGGCATCTGCAAATTCGGATTCAACAATAAAATCAAATATCTTAACCAGTACTACTGAGACGATGGAGGATTATTTTTTCTTCCAGCCGGGAGTAATGACTATTCAGCGGAATTTTGACAGTTATTACAAAACAAACCAGACACATTTGAATGGTGGTGGTTCGTATGCTCATGATTTTATTGTAAATGGGTTATCGTTCCGGAATCCGTTGACCGGTGATATGATGGCAACATTCACACCCCAGCTTTTTAAAAGTATCGACATTTATGATTCATATTTACCGGTATCGTATGGAAATGCTACCTCTGGTATTATTACTCTGGAGACTCCAAACCCGGGGGAAAAGTACAGAACGGAATTTCAATTACTTTCTGATAATTTTGTTGGTAATTCATTTGACCAGAACCAGTACCGGGGGATATTATCCGGTAAGATTCTTTCTAAAGATGTAATCACCTACTGGGGAGCTTTTGAACGGCGCTATCTCGGCGACAGGGCACCTTCTTCATTTACAGATAATATCCTCGAAGGTAGTCCGAATATACTCCCTCATAATTCACATGACGGATGGACATATCATGGGAAAATTCTCTTTAATCTTGGTGAATCGACCGGACTGAGAGCGACATTTGATGGTGCAAACGATGAATGGCAGCAGTACAGACATTATTATAATAATCCATATTTTAACGACCAGCTTGAACATACTCCGAGATTCAAAGATGAAAACTACGGACTGAATACGGTATTAGAACATTCTTTTTCAAACGAAACATCAGCTAAATTTTCAGTCGGCTATTTTAAATCAGAAAGAATTATGGGAGACGGGATTCTGTTTGATGGTCTTGCGGGGTATCATAGGACATATCCAAATCCGGAGTTTGATGTTTACTCGCTGTTTAAAGAGGGAGATACAACAACGGCTGGATATTATGTATCGTATTATGACCATTACCTTCATCATATCTCTTCTTATATGCAGTATGGTGCATCGCTGGAAAAAGAATTGATTGAATATAACGTAATAAATATTGGAGGTCAGTATAAGAAGTATACACTCCGGTATTATAATAATACATATCCATCAAATCCTTCGTCCTTGCCGGATTATAATCCATTTTATGTAACTCATTTCGGTTTTAACAATGGTGGGGAAGTTTCAGATTCGGAAGACTGGAAACACAGTACCAAACATCCGACAGAATTGTCGATCTATATTTCAGACCATCACCAGGCTGAGTATTTTACATTTGATTTCGGTCTT
>QQUK01000128.1 GCA_008501655.1 Calditrichota bacterium | reverse complement strand
TTTGCCTGCTCAGGACTGGTTGGATCTTATTTTGGGATGCAGATAGTACATCCGGATATGGAGCGGCTTGAAGATGAATCTGATAAGATGATACATGCCGGACGAATAATCCCGGTATATCCCCAGACGGTTGAATTGAATAAGGTCGGCCTGAATTCAAAATCAATGAGGCGAATTACCGATTTTATCTTTGAGCATCTCAATGATAAAATCGAAGATATTCTTCCCGTAGATTATACAACTCACGAAAAACTCCTGTCACTCAACGATGCGCTGCGTATGATTCATTATCCCGAAACCCGGGAGGATATAGAAAAAAGCCGCAAGCGATTAGCATTTGACGAACTATTATATTTTCAATCGATGGTTTTCCTCCGGAAATCACGGAAAGATAAAAAAAGAAAAAATCATGCGTATGGAAAACCTATATCGGAACTTGAAAAATTACACACAGAACTTCCATTTGAATTGACTTCAGGACAACAGAAATCATTAACTGAAATAATTGAAGACTTGCAGAAACCAGCCCCGATGTTGCGGATGCTTCAGGGGGATGTCGGCTGCGGTAAAACTATAGTTGCTGTATCTGCCGGTTTTTATGCGGCGATACATAATCTTCAGACAGCCTTCATGGCACCGACTGAAATTTTAGCCGAACAACATTACCGGAACTGGAAAGATATTCTTGCAGGATTTGGTGTCGAAACCGGACTATTGACTTCATCGCTAAAGAAAAAAGAAAAGGATGTTGTTCTGAAACGATGTGCTGACGGTGAGATTGATATTTTATTCGGCACTCATGCACTGATTTATGATGCGGTTAGTTTTTCAAAGCTCGGATTAGTCATTATTGATGAACAGCATCGTTTTGGCGTTGAGCAGCGAGGGAAGTTGTATGCCAAGGGAGATAATCCCGACTTGCTGGTTATGACAGCTACACCGATTCCAAGAACACTGGCATTGACACTGTATGGTGATTTGGATATTTCGACGATTGATACATTACCGTCAAACAGGAAACCGATAAAGACTGTGTGGCGCACAAAAGATGTTCGTGCAAAAGTCTATACATATATTCTTGATGAAATCAAAAAGGGCGGACAGGTCTATATCGTCTATCCGCTGATTGAAAAGTCGGAACTGATCGAACTTGAAAATGTTGAAGATGCTTATAAGGAGTTATCGGAAACTTTTTTTAAAAATGTCAAAACAGCGGTAGTCCATGGAAAAGTTAAACCAAAAGAACGGGATGAGATTCTCAGAGAGTTTTTTGACGGTAGTATCGATATCCTGTTTGCCACGACGGTTATAGAAGTCGGTCTTGATAATCCGAATGCGACAATAATGGTTATTGAGCATGCCGAACGGTTTGGACTTGCACAGCTTCATCAGCTTAGAGGCAGGATTGGAAGAGGTGCGAAGCAGGCTACGATGGTTGCGATTGCACATCCGCCTCTGTCGGATATTTCTCATGAACGGCTGGAATATTTTGTGTCAACGACAGATGGATTTAAAATTGCAGAAGCTGATTTAAAACTTCGCGGTCCGGGTGAACTTTTTGGACTGAGGCAGTCCGGTGATATGCGGTTTCAGAATGTCCGTATAGGTGAGGATCAGGAATTAATTCAAAAATCAAGGAGTCTGCTTGAAAAACTGTTTGAGAAAACAGAGAAACTTGATATTTCTTATAAAAAATTGTATACATATCTGATAGAAAAAGTAAGTAAAAAAGAGATTGATATTGATGGAGGATAGTATGTCCGAAGATAAGAAAATAGATCCTTATTTTTTACATCTTATTTATTCCCTTCAAATGTCTGCTATGCAGCAGATGGGAAAACAGATTAGTCCGATTTCAGGTAAAATTGACCGTGACTTAGTAGCCGCTCAGGCATCTATAGACATGATAGCTATGCTTCAGACTAAAACTAAAGGGAATCTGACGGAAGAGGAATCTAAATTAGTTGAGCATATTTTGTATGAGTTACGTCTTAACTATGTCGATGAATCTAAAAAGAAGGACGATCCTGAAAGTAAGCAGGAAGATGATCTTAAGAACGAGTCAGATTCGGGAGATGAAGGTGATAAAAAAGAGTAAATAGTTGGAATCAAGCAGAGATTAAATTGTATAAACATTTGGAAAATAAAGATTTACCGGGTACTATCCAGACGATATTATATTGCTTTTTTCAAAAAACCTGCCTATATTACATACGGAAACTATTGATTTATAGGAAGTTAACATTTGAAAGTTAAATCAGAGCTTTTAAATACTTTGGATGGAATACTTGAGACCGATAAGGATCTGTCGCAGTATTCGACATTCAAAACAGGGGGGGATGCTGATTTTTTTGTAGAAGCAAAGTCAGTCGAGGATATCAAACGTGCAATCCGAGCCTGTACTGACAATAATCTTGCATATTTTGTCTTAGGTGGCGGTTCAAATTTACTTATTTCCGACGATGGTTTCCGGGGGATGGTAATCCATGTCAATATGAAAGAACTTTCCTTGGTCGATGAAACATCGATTTTATGCGGTGCAGGGGTTGTTTTGATGGATTTAGTTAATTTTGCTGCTGAAAATTCGTTGACCGGATTAGAATTTGCTTCAGGTATTTGGGGCTCTGTCGGCGGTGCGGTGTTTGGAAATGCCGGAGCCTATGGTGGAGAAGTTAAGGATGTTATTACATCCGTTAAGCTGATAGATATTCAGGGGAATATCAAAGATGTTCCACCGGCATATTGTCAGTTTGAATACCGAAAGTCAAAGCTGAAAGAATCTAAAGAGATAGTACTTGAGGTTCTTTTCAAATTATCTTTCGGAAATAAGAAAGAAATAGTTGAAAAAGTTAATGAAATTATAGATATTCGGAATAAGAAACATCCTGTCGATGGTCTTTGTGCCGGGAGTTTTTTTAAAAACATTCCGGATGCATCCCAACCTCACGGGAAGCTTCCTGCCGGGAAACTTCTTGAAGAGGTTGGAGCCAAAGAGTTATCGGTCGGAGGGGCAAGAGTGTATGAAAAGCACGCCAATATTATAGTGAATGATGGTACTGCAACATCAAAGGATATATTGAATCTTGCCGATATGATGAAAAAGAAAGTATTTGAAAAATTTGACATTCTTTTAGAAGAAGAAGTTATTTTTGTTGGCGATATATAATGAAAGGAGTACATATAGATTAATTTTTAATGAATAGAATTGAACGACAAAATAAAGATTTGTTGTGGTATCTAACAATAGAAAAATAAGTATTCTCATCTTCGTTGTAAGTGTTATTCTCTTTACACCGGATTTGGTATGGTCAAAAATCGGTTTTGAGCTTGGTCTCGATACCCGGCCTCTTCTTGTTACCGACTACCGGGAACAATCAGAGGAGTTTACTGCTGCCATTTATCCGGTATCTTATCCTTTTTTATCCAGACAATTAGAATTTAAACCTCAGCCGGTTGCTTCCAGCTTTGAAGAAAACTCTATCCGCTTTGAAACCGAGTTTTACCGGAGAGGCCGCGATAAATATAAACTGATCCCGGTATCGGTCGATGCAAATAAATATTACAGCTATCGGGCACGGCAAAACTATATAAAGAAATTATCTGAGAGTTTCTCCAAAGCTATCTCAACACAAAATGACCGGAAAGGGAACAGGGGACTTGGAGTACAGGTTGCTCTGCCAAAAAGACTTGAAAAGATTTTTGGTGAAGGTTCAGCTGGCCTTAATGTTTCAGGATATAAACGGGTTGAGTTTGCCGGGCAATCGCGATGGAATGATGCCGCCACAACGACAAATCAGCAGCAGAGTAAATTCCCGACTCTCAAGATGGATCAAGTCGATAGATTTGAAATTACCGGTAACGTCGGTTCTAAAATTACTGTACGGGTGACACAGGACAGTCAGACTGACCTTCCCTTAGCCAATAGAATACAGATACGGTATAAAGGTGATGATGACGATATTTTAAAGTCTATCGAAGCCGGTAACACAAATTTATCTTTGCCGCGAACCAAGTTTGTCGGATACTCTTCACAGATCAATGGTCTTTTTGGTATAAAAGCAGAAGCGCAAGTTGGAGCACTTAGTCTGACAGCGATAGCATCGCAGGAAAAAGGTTCCTCGGAGCAATCATCTTTTAACGCCGGTGGTGAAGAAAATCCTGAATACATTCGCGACTATCAGTATGAAAACAGAAGAGTGTACCATCTCGGACTGCCGGCAGATACAATCGGTAATACAATATATCCAGCCGACTTGCTCCCGAATGACAGAATTACAAAATTATATGTATACGAAAATGTTCAGTCTTATAATAACGATCAGGCTGGAAATACATCGCTTGCAACAGCAAACTTTTATGTAGACCCCAACAACCCGGATCAGTTTCAGACTGAAAATGTTATCGGTGAAGGATTTACTCAGGTTCAGCAAATGAATGCTGAGTTGTATACATTTTTTAATGATACAACTCGAGGTTTACACTATATCGTGTTTAATAACTCAATCTCCGGTTCTAAGACAATCGGATATTACATGGAAGTTGATCGGGCAGATGGTTCCAAGCTCATTTTTGGTAATCTTGAGGTTCCTGTTGATTCAGGCCAAGCCCCCCTGTATCATCTGAAATTGTTAGCTAAATCTGAACTCGGTTCTGATTATAATCCTACTAACCGGACATGGGATTTGATGTGGCGAAACGCATACCGGATACCTACCGGTTCGACTCTTGAAGAATTAAAGATTAAAGTATTCAAAGGACTTGTTGGTTCCGAAGGGCGTTCAAGTTCATTAGATTACCAGTCCGATGGGTCTGGTAATAATACAAGTTACCTGGAGATATTAGGACTTGATACGGAAAACAGTAATTCCAACACAGATATTCCTGATGGTGTCGTGGATGATAAGCGAACAATTTATCGACCTGAACTCGGACTTATATTTTTCCCCGATCCGCAACCGTTCGACTCGGATACTACTTTTATTGTTAATGGGGTGGAAACCCCCCAGCTTGCAAAGAAAAATGAAAATATCTATGATTTCAGATCTATTTCAGAAAAAAATGAAAACAGTCAATATTATATCCAAATGATAACCGTCACCCGGGGATCAATTATCAGTTTAAATAGAGCAAATATTATCGAAAATTCTGAACGAATTACTATCAATGGTAAAGAACTTCAGCGTGGAGTTGATTATCAGATTCAGTATGATTTTGGACAGGTGACTTTGCTTTCCGATGCAGCATCTGACCCGAATGCTGATATCAAAATTGATTATGAGTATGCACCATTCTTTGCAGTACAAAAGAAAACATTGTTAGGTATGCGTGCTGAATACGAATTGAGTAAAGACCTGCAATTTGGAACAACGTTTTTATATAAATCCGATAAAGCGCAGGAAAGAAAACCAAAAGTCGGACAGGAAACGGCTAAGACAATAGTTTTCGATGCTGATTTATCTTTGAAGCTATATCCAAGTTTCTTTACAAAGGCTATCGATGCACTACCGCTGATATCAACAGAAGCACAATCGGTGATGACTATTTCCGGTGAGGTTGCTCAATCTTATCCAAATCCGAACGTTGAAGGTGATGCGTATGTTGATGATTTTGAAGCTGCCCTGGATAATCTCTCTTTAGGGACTTCGAGAGTCAGCTGGAGACATAGCTCTGCTCCGGTACCGGTTGAAGAAGACTTTTATTCAAAAGGGAAGATGATCTGGCATCGACCGGTTTGGTCTGTTCCTGTTGATTCTGTGTATACCCGTGAGACAGAAGTCGGCGGTGGGTCTATGCGCATATTCCGGATGATATTCAGACCTCAATATGTTGATTCAACATACAATGAAGCTGATAGTTCTATTACCGTTGAAACCACCACTAAATCATGGGGTGGTATAATGAAATTTTTTAACAATAGAGTTGATGAGAACAGAGCTCAGTTGTTTGAAGTCAGAATGCGCCATAATATGAGTGGGAAAAATGTCAAACTTCATTTTGACTTCGGTAAAATCAATGAAGATATAAATAACAATGGACTCCGGGATTTTGAAGGTGTGCAGGGAAAAGAATTTTTAGATGAAGATGAAGATACCGGACTTGATCTTCTTTTGGATGAAGATGAACAACCCGGTTTTTATGATCCGATAAACAACCCCGACCCGAACGGCGATAACTGGTATTCATTCTCCGATGGAGAAGGTAAATGTCCGATTCCCGGTGGTTGTCCTGAAATTGATGACTCCGACCCGAGATTTTATGATTATTTAAACGGCACAGAGGGGAACTATTTTGACAATCAAGACGGGGATTTAGAAAGTGCATCAATCACATTTAATAAAGCAAATGAATATTTTTCATACGTCTTAGATTTTGCAGATGATTCATCACGATTTGAAGTTGAAAATTCCCGGCTTCAGGGATGGATAACTTATCGTATCCCGATAAGAGACCCTGATGCTCTGGATGCTATCATAACAGAAGGTGCCGGAGATTCAGCTCAATGGAACCAGATTTCTCAGATTCGTGTATGGGTCGAGACTGACGAAACGGTTACCGAACCGATTGAGATTCAGATTGCAGACTGGTATTTTGTTCAGATGAACTGGCAGGATACAGTCCTTTATTCACCTCTTTCAGATTTGAAAACAAAATTTGTTGCTTCATCTATATCAGATGATGTCAGTACTGATTTTTACACAGCCCCTGGAGTTTCAGCATACGAAGATCCAACAACGAGTATTACTGAAGTTCAGAAAGCCCTCGAGTTGACATTTACTGAACTGAACAGATATGATACGGTAATGGCTACCAAAAACCTGCTGACTGTTGACCGTTATTCAGGATACCGTACGATGGAGATGTATATTTGGGGTGATACTGACCCGGATAAAGCTGATGATATAGCCAGTGCAGAATTTTTCTTCCGAATCGGACGGGATGAAAATAATTATTATGAATACCATTCAAGTATAAAACCCGGATGGGATGAATCGAATCATATGAAGTTTAACTTCATTGAAGCAACAGCCTTAAAAGATTCAGCCCAGCAGCTCCTTGATAAAGGTTTTGATGTCAATGTTCGGAATGAAAAATATGCGGTACTCGGGAATCCGAACTTAAACGAGATACAGTATTTTGCCGCTGGTGTTATCAATAAGGATTCAAGCGACATAAGCGGCAGAATATGGCTGGATGAGTTACGCGTAACCGATGTCAGAAAAGATGTAGGTACGGCCGGACGAATATCCGTCACCGGAAATATGGCAGATTTCTTAAGTTACAATTTCTCCTTACAGTCTCAGGATCCGTATTTCAGAGGAATTTCAGCAGCAACCAGAGGCGGTTCTGAAAACAACCTTGGCAGTGGAAGGCAAGTGACATCGATCACTTCAAGTTTGACTTTGCAACTCCAGAAGTTATTACCAAGGTCATGGGGAGCAGCCCTTCCGGTGACTATGGGATACTCTAAACAGGTGACAACACCACTTCTCAGAAATAATTCCGATATTGAACTTCCGGTTGAACTGCAAAAGAAAGAACAATCGATTAATATTTCCAAATCTCTGTCCGTTTCAGCAAGTTTTAATCAGAAAAACAGTAAAAATCCATTGTTTTCACTTATTTTAAATCGACTGAGAACAAGATTCTCATACCGTCAGAATAATCAGAAAACGGTGACTTATCCTTATTCTTTTGGTGAAAATGTCGACGTCTCTGCTGATTATAACTTAGGTGTCAAAACACCGCCTACACTTCCGATATTTTTCTGGATGAAGTCAATACCTATTTTTAAAAAAGCATCAGAATCGCGACTCTCCTTATATCCTACCCGCTGGAGTGTGAACGGTAGGTTCAACAGGTCGCTGACTCTGCAGGATGATGTAAATAATAAACGGAGAACATCGGTGAAAAGAAGTTTCAGCGGCGGGATGGATGTTTCCTATGATGTTTTTCAGAATCTATCGACATCATTAAATTATTCTACCAGTCATGATATGACAGATCTTGATTTAGTAAACATATCTTTTGGCAATTTGAAATTGGGGCAACAGCTTACTTATTCGCAAAGGTTTTCAAGTTCCTATGACCCCAGCCTGTTAGGCTTCCTGAGTTCCAGTTTTTCATTTAAGTCGAACTATAAGGATGACTGGGAACGGAGTACTGATTCCAAGCGGTCGACAATGTCAAAAAGTTATTCAGTCGGAGGACGATTCCAGCATCAGGTTTTACTTGGCGGTAAAGGGTCCAGTGCAAATGACAGAAGATTCAGAGGAAGACGCGGTCAGGGAAGAAGACGGAACGTTGAAGAGGAAAAGGCAGAAGAGAAAGAAAAAGGCAAGGCTTTTTACACCCCGGTTATTGACGGGTTACGTAAAGTCACCAGTTGGATAGATCCGATATCATATTCTTATTCCTATAACTATTCAAACTATCTTCCGGGTATGGTAGACAGGCCATCGGTTTCATATCGATTCGGATTCCATGACAACACTTCGGTAAGTCGGATAGATGACAGTCGCTCACAGAAATCAAGTGAATCAAATTCATATGAGTTATCGACCGGCTTCACTCTGCTGGGAGGTATCGCAACTACTATCAAATTCAGAGAATCTAAAAGCCGGGATATTGTCAATATCAGCCGGAGAACGGAAGATATTAACCGGAGTTGGCCGGATTTGACTATCAGAATTTCCGAGTTCAAAACATTCCCGTTGATTAAGGAGTATTTGAACAAATTTATCCGGGTATTTACTCCGCGAACGGGATACAGCCGCTCAACAAAAAAAACATCTGATTTAGATGACGGACTCCCGATAGGTGAATCGATTGATGTTAGTTATAATCCACTCTTAGGTGTTAATTTTAAAGTATTAAGATCACTCTCTCTCTCAGGATCGATTGGCAGATCAGAATCTGAAAGAATCGGATATAATGCATTATCCGGTGCAAGAGAGAGTTCAACTTTGAATACAAAACAGACAATCCAGTTTTCAACCAAATATTCCTTCAGCTCACCGCAAGGTATTTCTATCCCGATTTTAGGTAAACTCAAGTTCAACTCTGTTGTTGATATGAAAGTAGATTTTAAAATGAATAAAACAACAATTGAGGATCTTGAAATAAATGAGATTACCTCAGAGAAGAATGATTTTTCTGTCTCTCCTGTTATTGGCTATTCTTTCAGTCAGCAAATCAAAGGCGGTATAACCTTAGTCTGGCGTGACTCAAAAGATCAGAAAATCACCAACTATTACCGTGAAGTAAAACTCTGGACAGAAATACGTTTCTAAAATTTATTTGACTTCACCGGTATTATGTGTAAGATTGTACCATGCGTGTGAAAAACCCTGTAATCTTTCTTCTTATAGTTATTGTCTTATCGAACACAGTCGGCTGTTCGGAAAATGATGTCCCAATCCCAAAATTTAACAAAGATCGGGCATTTCAATATTTGAAAGATCAGGTTGCCTTCGGTCCCCGTGTCCCGGGAAGTGAATCCTCAGCTAAATGCCGGGATTATCTGTACAAACATTTTCAAAACGAATCTTTTACCATTGACTCACAATCTTTTATATTTTTTGACCCATATTCACAGACAAATATTCCAATGACCAATGTGATTGCTGCATATAAAGCAGATACCGATGAACCCGGTATCGTTTTAATGGCACATTATGATTCACGCCCAAGAACAGATTTTGCATCCGACCCCAGCCTGAAAGATATGCCGATTGATGGAGCTAATGATGGTGCCTCCGGCGCTGCTTTGCTCATGGAAGTTGGTAATTTAATTGCGGAGCAAAAACCCAATGTATCAATTGATATTGTCTTTGTCGATGGTGAGGATTGGGGGAAGTCAGGGGATACTCAATATTATCTGCTCGGTTCACGAGAGTTCGCCCGCAGAGGTATCCGGGGAAAGTACAAATTCGGAATTGTTGTCGATATGGTAGCTGATAAAGATTTGACGATATATAAAGAACGTTATTCTGAGCAGTCTGCAAAAGGATTGAATGATGCTATTTTTAACTTAGCAAAAAAATATCAGTTTACCGGGTTTATTGATACATTGAAGTATGCTGTTCAGGATGATCATCTTTCACTCATCGCAGGCGGTGTTCCTGCCGTCAATCTGATAGATATGGATTATAAATATTGGCATACTGAATTTGATACCGTTGATAAATGTTCCGATGAATCGCTCTATCAGGTCGGAACGATTGTAACAGAAATCTTGTACAACAGGTCATTATGGCAAAAGATAAAATAAATAGTTTAAGAGATTTTCCCTCGATAGAAGAGATTCTGCAGAATAATAAACTTTCTAAAGAGATAGAATTAATTCCAAGAGCACTCGCTGCAGAAATTGCTAAAATGACTGTTGCTGAGTTAAAAAGAGATTTCAAAACCGGTAAAGAACTAACTGAATCAATGATACTATCAACTATAGCCAGTCAGATTAAAAAACAGAAACGAAAAGAGATTACGAAAGTAATCAATGCTACCGGAGTGGTTGTGCATACTAATTTAGGACGGGCACCTTTGTCTGAAGATATTTTTGATGAGATTAAAAAAACAGTTATAGGTTATGGGAATATCGAATTTGACCTTTCAACCGGTAAGCGGGGGAAACGGGGAGAGGCATGTGAACAGTATCTTGCTGTTTTATCTGAAGCTGAGTCAGGTGCTGTTGTCAATAACTGTGCGGCTGCATTATTTATGATATTAAACACTTTTGCAAACCGGAAAGAAGTAGTTATATCCCGCTCTGAACTTGTGCAGATCGGTGGTGGATTTCGTATACCGGATATTCTGAAAAAATCCGGCGCCAAACTTCATGAGGTCGGTTCCACCAATATTACTTCTATAAAAGATTATGAAGATGCTATCTCTGAAAAAACCGGAATGATATTAAAAGTTCATCAGAGTAATTTCATTCAGAAAGGTTTTGTTGAACAGGCATCGTTAAAAGAGTTGGTCGCTCTAGGGAAAAAGCACCAGATACCGGTTCTGAACGATTTAGGCTCGGGTGTGTTTATCCCGACTAAAAAGGTACTCGGTTATAGCGAACCGACTGTACAGATGTCTGTCCGGGACGGAGCGACACTGACCTGTTTTTCCGGTGATAAAATGCTCGGTGGATGTCAGGCGGGACTTATTGTCGGCAAGAATGAAGCAATTTCTAAAATTAAAAAGAATCCGTTATTCAGAGCCTTTCGTGCTGATAAAATTCAATATTCTATTCTGGAAAAACTTCTTTCCCATTATTTAAACAACAGCTGGGAAGAAAACATTAAGTTATGGAAGATCCTTGCTTTTCCTGAATCAGAACTATATAAAAGAGGTAAGAAAATTCAGGCAAATGTAAACAATCCTGAAATTGCTGTCGAAGCTACCCAGGCATATGTTGGAGGTGGGGCTTTACCTGAATCTGATATATCTTCAGTTGGCATTATCTTTTCTGAAAAATATAATCCAAATCTGCTTTATAAAAAATTCAGAGAGCTGCCATATCCGGTTATCGGACGTATCGACAAAGAACGGTTTATCCTTGATTTAAAATCTGTCGATGAAGCCGACCTTTTCTATCTTGAAAAATCAATCGAACAAGTTCTCTCAAAATAGATATGTTAGTTATTGGTACAGCCGGTCATATTGACCATGGAAAATCCTCAATTGTCAAGCGTTTGACCAAAACCGACCCTGATCGCCTTCCCGAAGAAAAAAAACGGGGGATGACTATTGATCTTGGATTTGCATTTTACAAAACAGAGCAAGCTGAAACAATTGCATTTGTCGATGTTCCCGGGCATGAACGGTTTGTAAAAAATATGGTTGCCGGAGTCGGCGGTATTGATGTTGTTATGCTTGTAATTGCAGCCGATGACGGCTGGATGCCGCAAACAGAGGAGCATTTTAGGATTGTTAAACTGTTAAATGTTCCCAGAGGGATAGTTGTTATTAATAAAATCGATCTTGCAGATGATGAGATTTTAGAGCTTCTTGAAATGGAGGTTGCCGAAAAAACAGCTGGTTCATTTTTGGAAGATGCTCCGATTGTGAAAATTTCAGCACAAACCGGCGAAGGTTTTGATGAAGTAAAAACAATTTTGGAAAAACTTCCTTCTGAAGTAAAATCCCAACGTGATATTGGAAAGCCAAGACTGTTTATTGACCGCTCATTTGTTCGACCGGGGATAGGAGGTGTAGTGACAGGTACACTTCGGGGTGGTGAGCTTTCTGTGGGGCAATCGGTCACTTTGATACCATCACTTGTCGAAGCAAAAATTAAATCTCTTCATTCAAATAACAATGACGTCAAGACTGCAGTCCCCGGACAACGAACTGCTGTTTCATTTACAGGTATTGATAAAGAATTGTTAATACGGGGAGGAGTTGTTTTTGCCGGTTGGGCTGAAGTTGCTCAGTTGGATGATAGGGTGTTGGCATTACAAATGGAAATAGTTCC
>QQUK01000048.1 GCA_008501655.1 Calditrichota bacterium | reverse complement strand
AGAACTTCTACCCGGATGCCTTGATTCAATCAGAGATTGGGTGGATGAGATTATAATTGTTGATACAGGCTCAAAAGATAATACGGTGAAAATCGCTGAATCGTATGGAGCAAAAGTATACCATCAGCAGTGGGAAGGAGATTTCTCTAAACATAGAAATTACTCAATTGAACAGGCGAAGTCTGACTGGATATTTATAATTGATGCTGATGAACGGATGTATGCAGAGGACCTGCCGATGCTGAAGTCAGTATTAAATGATAAAGCAAACAATCTCATTTCTATCAATGTTTTTAATGTCTACGGAACCAATGAAGAGGTAACCACATTTTTACCGTCTGTTCGCTTTTTCAGAAAAGAGAAAAAACTTCGTTATGAAGGTATTGTGCACAACCGTTTAAATTATAAAGCAGATGAAGAGATTGTTCGTGCAAATATAAAATTAAAACATCTCGGTTATGGACTTGATCCCGATAAAATGGAAGCAAAGTTTCAACGAACGAAACTACTCCTGGAGCAACAGCTTAAAGATGAACCTGAAAATGCTTTTGCCCTTTTCAACTATGCACAAATATTAAAAGCAGAAGGTGATAACTACCCGGTCAAGAATATTCCTGAGATAATTAAAGCAGCCCGGAAAGCAGTTGAACTTACCGATCCGAATAATCCGGAAGAACGCTTTATCCATCTGATGACCCTTGACCAGATTGCCTGGGCAAATTTCTATGCCGGTAGGTTTGATGATGCAATTACTTATGCACAAAAAGCATTACATATTAAAAAAAACTACCTCGATCCGTTGATGCTTTTAGGTTGTGTTGAATCGAAAAGAAACAACTGGGATAAGGCAGAGCAATACTTTAAAAATTATTTGAAAACTCAAGCTGCTTACGAACCAACGAATGAGGCTGATAGTCTAATCTTAGCACACATAGATAGTCGTGCAAATGTTTATTATAATCTCGGTTTAATGTGTGAGATGAAAAATGATATTGAGAAAGCATTAGAGAATTATCTGAAAGCAATTGAACTTAACAACGGACTCCTGGAAGCAAATGACCATATAGCTCGTATTTATTTAGGGAAAAACGAACTGACCCAAGCAAAAAAATATTTTCAGCAACAACTGGAATATTCTTATGAAACAAAAACATCATTTCTGGGACTTGCTGAGATCTCAAAACAAGAAAAGAACAGGGGACAGACAGAGGAATATTTGACTCAAGCAGTAAAGCTTGTGCCGAAAGATCCATATGTGAATTATAAATACGGGTATTTTCTTTTGGAGGAAAATACACCCGAAACCGCTGTCAGGTATCTTGAAAAATCATATGCAGTAAATCAGGAGAACCCAAAAGTAGTAAAAGTTCTGGCGGATACATATTTTATGCTCGGAAGATATGAGGATGCGTTAGATAAGTACAATAAATTGCTGAAATTGGAAAAGCCAAATGCAGCTATCTTAAATGATATAGGTAACTGCTATTTCAATCTGAAAAATTATGTTCAAGCTGCAAATTCATACAAGGAATCTTTATCTCAAGTTGAACCGCTTGAATTCACAAAAAAAAATCTGGCAATAGCCGAGCTGAAGCAATCAAATGATTCAGAAGCTTTAGCTGCGCTTCAGAGTTATCTCACCAAAAATAATACTGATATCGAGGCTTTAATCCTCTGTGGGGATATTTACAAAAAAACAGAAGAGTACCAGGCTGCTTTAGAAAAATATGAATATATACTCAGCTTGGATCGGAGTAATATTCACGCAATGTACCAGTTGTCAGAGTGTTATCTTATTATGGGACATAAGGATTCAGCGATTATGGGGTATAAAACGCTACTCTCTCTCAATCCGCAATTCAAACCTGCTATTGCCCGTTTGGAAGAGATTTCAACAGTAGAAACCTACAATTCCTGAATCTGAAAAAGTGGGTATAAAACTATAATTTAAATACCAAAAATTGTTAAGTCTTGTAAAAAAATGTCGATTTAGAATGTATGAAGATGGAAAGTTTTAAACATGAAATAAATAGAGCTGGTATGAATATCTTCAATAAAAAGGAGGAATTTGTAGGAGCAGTACAGACAGATGGGCATAGGAAACATCCTGAAGTCTTTAAAATACACATCGGAAGTGACGCCGTGTATGAATATTATTAAAGTAAACCTAATAAAAAAAGACAGGGTAAGGAAACCCTAAGCATATCCAAGGAGGATATACACATGTCACTTCGTATTAACCACAACTTAGCAGCGTTAAACGCTCACCGTAACCTGATTAACACACAGGAACAGATGTCTCGTTCCATGCAGCGTTTGTCTTCAGGTTACCGTATCAACCAGGGTTCGGACGATCCGGCCGGGTTGGTTATTTCTGAACAGTTCCGTGCTCAGATCGCCGGTTTGAACCGCGCTATCGGTAACTCGGAAGGTTCCATTTCAATGATTCAGACTGCTGAAGGTGCAATTACTGAAATCCAAAATCTGTTGATTTCTATGAGAGAACTTGCAATTCATGCAGCTAACGAAGGTTTCAACGATGCTGATCAGCTCGCTGCTGACCAGGCTGAAATCACCAACGCGATTGCTACTATCGATCGTATTGCTGAAAACACTCAGTTCGGTACTAAGAAGCTTCTTGATGGTTCAAAAGCAAACATCGCTACCATCACTTCAGCCGGAACATCTGGTCTCAATGTGAAGACTTCAAACCTGAGCTCAGGTGCTCATTCAATTTCAGCTACAAAAACAGCTGATGCAAAAGCTTCTTTGAACACAACATCACTCGGTTTGTCACTTGCCAATACCGATGGTGACCCGGTGAACATTGAAGAAGCAATTCATGATGTTAGCGTAATCCAGGCATCAAACTATGCTGCCAAAACTACGGATTCAGTTGATGTTAATGATGCTTTTGGAAACGGCCTTGAATTAGCCGCTACTGCAACACAGGCTATTCTTTCTTCAGGTAACGTTGCCACAGCAACAGCTTCAAACGTTGGTACTTACTCAGTCATCGTAAATTACCAGGAAAATGGTGATTCCCCGACTGGTGACCAGACACTTACTGTTGATGTTGAGCTTGGTGATACTACTTCTTCAATCGCCGCTAAATTACAGACTCAGGTTAATCTGAACACTGAATTAGCCGGTAAAATAACTGTTTCAGGTACCGATGCTGCTGCTATCA
>QQUK01000256.1 GCA_008501655.1 Calditrichota bacterium | reverse complement strand
TTTAAATTTAGATTCTACATTTTTTACTTTAACTTTTTATCAGAATACGCACCTCGATACTTGGTTGTTCTTGCTCCAATCATATCTTCTTTCTTGAATCGTTCAATTGATGAGCTATACGTAGTTCGATAAATCCAAGTAGAAAATTGGTAGGACATGCCGAAAAAGATACTGTTTAACCCCAATTGGTCACCTGATGGTACAACATGAGCTCTCATCATTGTCTCAACATCTTCATCATAAATCAAAGTATCTTTATCATTGGTGTCACCGTCACCGCCTATCCCTCCAGGTGTGTCATTTTCCCAAGGAAAATCACCAAAAGCAGGGGTGGTACCAAAGCATACGCATAGAACGACTAAGAACATCATACTAAGTAATTTTAAGCGTCCCATAGACTATGCCTCCTTCTAAAAAAAAGAGTTGCTAATGAATATTTATTTTTATTTCCTATTCAGGAAATTATGCGAGAGTAGTATGCGAGATAAGGTTCTGATATACAATGAGATATCGCATAATTTACTCCATCAAAGTACTATATAAATGTATATCTGTCAAGAATTAAGTTATTGGCGCAGAAATTGCGTCTTTTTTATCTCAAACTACTAAGAGTGAAACAGCCTGAAAAACCCGTTCTACTGTAATTAACTCCATACAAGCCATGAAATTATCTTCTTTTTTCGGGCATTTATTCTTCACACAGCTGATGCATTCGAGATTCTCTTCATATATAAGGATTTTATTCGTCGCCATAGGAGATGTCGACTTCGGGTCATCAGCTCCAGAAATCACAACAACCGGACAATCCACTGCAGCAGCAATATGAGCCGGACCTGAATCGTTGCCTACAAAAGCTTTTCCAAGAGACAGAATCGCTGCTGATTCTCTAATCGATGACATACCGGAAATATTTTTGACCGCATCGGTTCCACATGCTTCGGCTATCATATCTCCTGTTTTTTTATCATCAGCTGAACCTATAAGAACAACTTTCAGACTCAATTCGGAAATAATTCTCTTAATGAGCTGTGTATATTTTTCAGCTCCCCATCTTCTTGACTCAGCAACCGCCTGAAATGCGATTGTAACATAATCATGTTCCTTGCTTAATTCATAATTCTCCAAAACTTCTATGCCATTTTGCATATCCTCATCGTTGAGCATAAGGGTCGGTTTAACATACTCAAGTTCATTTGAACTGATTCGTCTGAGGAGATTAAAGTATAATTCGGAACGATGAACAGAATTAAGCGGTGTTGGTAAAGGTAGTGGTTTTGAAAGTAATAGACGCCGTCCATCGGCAATGTATCCAATTCGTTCTTTAACCCCGGCGAGTTGAAAACCGGCAGCAGAACCAAACGAAGGTGGCAGAACAAAACCGACATCATATTTCTTTCCATCTAAAAGCTCTTTTAGTTTTGTGACAGCAACCAGACCATGTTGATATTTGGGAGGCATCGGAATAATATGGTCAACACCGGGATTATTTTGAAATATTTCGGTAAGTTTTTCAGGTACAATGATGGTAAGTTCTGAATTCGGATACAATTCTTTTGTTTCGGAGATCATCGGGAGCGCCATAATACAATCACCCAGATGATTGGGGGTACGAATCAAAATCTGTTGAGCCATCAGCTTATATATCTTCCTTCAATATCAAATTTCGTATTAAAATACGTTTTTAATTCTTCTAAATATTTATCCTGTGTTTCCAAAAAGTAGACTTCGCTCTCTAAAAATTCAATTCTTGAAATCTGACCATCTTCCATGCGGTATTTGGCGATATCAAGTTTGTTCTGTGCGAGCTCAATCTGCTTTGTTATAACCTGCAGTTTATTATATGAGATATCAAGTTTATTTACAAGTGATGAAATTTCGGAGCGGGCAGATTTTTTAGTCTTTTCAAACTCAATTTTCGATTTTTTTGAGGATAATTTGGCTGCTTTGATTTCAGCACCTTTCGCACCGCCATCCCATAACGGCAGGGTGAAATTAACCGATAAACCCCAGCTATCTGTATTATTGGTACTCAACTCATCCTGAACCTCGATATCACCCCGGACAAGTGAATAGTTGGCCTCAAGCGTTCCGGTCAATCCATGGCTTGAAGCAGTAAAATTTGCCTGACGTTCTGCTTTATCATATTCAAGCTGAGCTTTTAAAATCGGGATGGAATTTTCATAATTATTAATCAACCTCTGTTTTTCTCCATTAGAAATATGATTCGCAATTACCGGCATTTTTGTTCCGACTGTTTCACCATCCTCTAAATCAAGTACTTGAGCTAATTCCCGGATTTTCTCTCTGTGTTCAATCTCTTTGTCAAACTGCTCAAGTTCAGCATCAATAAGCTCTGATGCAGATGTTAACCAGGTCTCTTCAGAAATTATTTCATCGATAAATTTTGCCGAGTCGATATTTTTCTGAATCAGTTTTGACTCAGTTGTAAATTTTTTAACAGAGAGCTGCAGTTCAGTCTGAAGGACTCCAAAATAAGCTTCGACTACCTCTTTTTTAAGATTGGCAAGCTCCTCGATATTGACATATTCGGCTATATGCATATCATCCCGTCTGTTTTTTAAATCATTTTTAGGCTGGGATGGTTTTAAAAGCGGTTGTGAAAAACTGAAGTCTACTGACCCCTGTTTATTTATCTGAGTTACATCGGAGATAAAAGTTGAGTCATTTTGAAGTCTGAATACCTGCGGAAATTCCTGTTCCCGGTTAAACAGTCTGCTTCGGATGGTGAACTCACCACCGGTGATCAGAGACTGTTCAAGCGTTATATCAGCATCAAAATTCATATTCGTATATTTATTCTGTGTTTTATCCGTTTGACCCGGTAGATAATCAAAATTTTCAGTTACAGAATAGACCGGCAACGAGCCGTTGATAGAAATATCCGGCACATAGAAATTGATCCGTTCAGCCTGATACTGCTGTCTGGCAACCTCAAGATCTCCTTCGATAATCTCCCCGCGGTTGGATTTATAAACAGCAATTTCGATTGCGTCCTGGAGTGATAATACCGCAGCATCAACAGTAAAATATAATCCGCTGACTAAACAACCTATTAATAACAAATAGCGAACGTATTTCATTAAATTACCTCTATTATACTTAGTTTTGAATTATTCATAACGTAAAGATTCAATTACATCGAGTTTTGCTGCTTTGTTGGCAGGATAAATACCAAAGATAACCCCTACTGAAGTAGAAACTCCAACAGATAGAAAAATCGAATAGGGTGCAACAATAGTCGGCCAGTCAGCATAGTAGGAGATCACTTTTGCAAGAATCAGTCCTATTGTTATTCCGACAATACATCCGATGAGACAGATCGTCACTGCTTCAACTAGAAACTGCCGCATAATATGTACCCGGGTAGCTCCAACAGCACGTCTCACACCGATCTCTCTGGTACGTTCAAGAACCGTGGCAAGCATGATATTCATAATGCCGATACCTCCGACTAAGAGAGATATTCCGGCGATAGTGCCCATTACGATATTAAAAATCTGCTGAGTTTTCTGTGACTGTCGAAGCAGTGATTCCGGAACGACAATCTCATAATCTTCAACACCATAATGCCTTCTTTTTAAAATCTGTTCAATTAATTTGGTGGTTGACTGGACATACTCCAAGTCAGTAACCGTTATAGTAAGTTGATCGATCTCAGGAGTGTTGTAATATGAAGATGACGCCGAAGAACTACCCGTCCAGCGGTTGCTGTTGCTTTCTTCAATTGGTGACCTTTCTATTTTTTTCTGGGCGGTACTAAAGGGAATATAAATATCTTCATTCAGATTCTTAAGTTCAAAACCTTCGACTTTCCCTCTGCCGATATATTTATCAGCCATGACACCGACTACTGTAAAATTCAAGTCACCTATTCTTACATTCTCGCCAATCGGATCTTTAAATGCAAACAAAGCCCGCTTTGTTTTAGCACCGAGAACACAAACCTGTGCAAATGTTTCTGTATCAATATCGGTTAAGAAACGGCCTTTGTCTACTTCGACTGAGGATGAATATGTATAATCAGGATTCGTTGCAACCACTCTTGTTTTGACTTCTTCGGAACCATATGTAACCGAAGATACAGCTTCAAATCTTTGTGGTACGATATTTTTTACTAATTTGGTAAACTGTGCGATATTTTCGCTATCTTCAAGAGATAACCCCGGTGAACGGGCAAGCCCCATATCGGAACTTAAAGATTCATCCGGTACTTTTGCTTTCACAATGATATTGTTTATGCCTAATATTGAAATCTGTTCGAGAACTTCCTGTTTGGCACCTTCCCCGATTGAGAGCATTGCTATCACAGCTCCGACGCCAAAAATAACACCGAGCATGGTAAGGAATGATCTTAACTTATGAGCTATAAGGGCATCAAACGAAATCGAAAACGTTTGTTTATCAATCATTATTAGCCTCGACCCTTACCGCCTCGGCGCCCTCCTTGTTGTGGCGGCTTTTTGATCTCCGATTTATTAATCTCCGGCTCAGTCGCTTTGTCACCCGGGAGTCCCTGCTCATCCAAAGTCGGGTCAAGGAGACAGACTGACTCATCACCGTCAAGCCCTTCGATGACTTCGATATACATATCATTTTTCTGTCCGACTGAAATCTCCCGCCGCTTTTTATTATCTAAATATACAACCGTTTTCCCATCTTTTTCAAACACTGCTTCAAGCGGAACAGAAACTACATCGGGGAGTTTTTGAATAATAATTTTCGATGATGCTGACATTCCCGGTTTCAATTCTCCGTCATTATTGTTAATCTGAACCTCAACATCGAATACATTTATCTTTGAACCGGATTCTTTTTTCCGGGCAAGAGTGCTTTTTGTGATGACAACCCCATCATAAACTTTATCAGGGAACGCATCAAGCGTAATCATGACAGCCTGTCCGGAATCGACTTTGCTTGCATCAACTTCTGATACAGTGGTCTTCACAATCATTTCAGAAAGATCCGGAATATTGATTAGCCCCTGACCCGGCCATGGTGAATCACCTTCCTGGACTTTATCCATAGTGCCCCCTTTCCAGATTTCAAGATAGACAACTAATCCCGGAATTGGAGCTTTAAGATTAAGCTGTTCTAATTCACGCTGGGCTTTTCTGACTTTCTCTTCTGAGCGCTGTACTTCCACTTCAGCTTTATCAACATCGGCTTTAAGCTGTTCCAGTTTCGCTTCAAAATTCAACTCGGCAAGCTCAAACTCCATCTTCGCTTCTTCAGCTATTCTGGGTGCATCGTATTTTTTCTCGTCATAATTGCGTTTTGCTTTTTCTAAATCAAGCTTCAGCTGTTTTTCCTGAATGGTGTATTCTTTACGAGCCCGTTCAAGAGAATTTTTATTAATTTTCAGGTTTGATTCATTATCGGTCAATTCAGTCAACTGTTCGGTGTTATCAAATTTAATAACCGTTGCACCCTCTTCAATCATCGACCCTTCCGGTGCCAGCCAGGTAATCTGCAGACCACGCACTCTCGGCGCTGATAACGTCATAGCCCGCTTTGCATCGACGGAACCGCTTTCATCAAGAGAGATTATAAATTCACCCCGTTGGACATTTGCCGTTGGGATTTCATATGACTTGGTAAACAGAGCATTTACTCCGTAATATCCTAAAAGAATAACAACTAATACGATTCCAATTAAATAATATTTTTTCACAAAACACCTTCCTATAAAATCATTATGGGTGAAACAGAGCGTATACCAATGATACTCGAAATAGTCAAAAAAGTTGCTATTCTTTTAAACTTTCCACCTCCGATGAGTCCACATCCACTGACCCGGATTATCGGAAATCACATTCTCAAAGAAATCGAGGTACTCCCGGGTCATCCTTATGACATCCGTATCCTCAGAAAGATTAATTTCCGGATAAATCGGCTTTCCTGCGATAATCCGATGACGATTAACTCCAAGACGAAGTCCCATAAAAGGCAGAATCGGGCAATTTTGTTTTCTTGCAAATGCAGCCGGACCGCGTGCGACCGAAGCTTTTCTCCCGAAAAAGTCCATCAAGAGCGATTCCGAAGCATCATGCTGGTCTGCAACAAAACCTACAAATTTGTTTTCTTTTAATATCTTTACAATTTCCCGTAATGTAGATTTTTTTGCATGAATGACTGATAAGCCGACATTTTCTCTCAGTGATGTTATCAGATTATCAACAAGATAATTACTTTGTACCCGTGCAACAACGCCAAGTTCAAATCCGCTGGCAACCACCCAACCGGCACCTAATTCCCAATTTCCGAAGTGTGATGTTACAAGAACCGCACCTTTACCTTCAATTTTAGCTTGTTGAAAGTTTGCAACCCCTGCTGGCTCAAACAATTCGAGTAACTCTTTGAAATGTGAATTTCTGAAGTGAGCAAGCTCTGTGAAAGTTAATGCGATATTTTGAAAGACTTCTTTGACAATCTGTTCTTTTTCATCGACTGAATAGCGATTTGGAAAAGCCTGCTCTAAATTATCAAGAGCAATTTCTCTTCTTCCGGCAAGCAGTTTATGAAAAAGTGACCCGAGTGATTTTCCAAATGAATGGGCAGATTTTTCCGAAAACAGATTTACAAAAGATACTGCTGATTTCGCAAACAGGTATTCAAATCTATGACTCAGCTTCGCCATGGTTCATCATCATCTTCAATATGCTCAGGATTATCAGGGTCACCATAATCAAAATCTGTCGACTGCAGTTTTTCCTGTTCTTCCCATTTCTTGTAATACTTTCTTCTTTTTTTAAACTGCAGAAAGAAACCGACTACCATAATAATAGCAAGTGCAATCCAGAAAAATATTGTATCCATAAATATACTCACAAAGTTAAACTGTTGATTGAGATATGCATTAAAATCTGTTTGAAATTCCTCGACTGTCAATCCTGTTGAAGAATAAAGCGCTTCATCGACTGTTTTCCCTTCTCCAATCCGTGTCAAAAAGAGATTAACCGAATTAGAACCATAATATCGGAGCATAAACTTGACTGCAAGATATGATTCTGCATAAGCAATCTGAGCTTTGCTTTCGTTAAACCGGTTCACATTATCTATATCAGCCAGAGGAATAAACTGTCCGAATACAGCCGCTTTCCCCATTGCCAGATTATCCGACCAGCTCCATTCCTCAGAGAGAAAGACAGAAAGTCCTTCATGCATCCATCTTGGCGGATCATGAAAACCGCATTTATCGGCGATAGCCAGATGGGTATATTCATGAGCAACAAGAATTGGTACCGATTTCCGGGTATTAAATTTATCCGGCGACTTAATCGCAATCAATTTTCTGGCTGAATAAGCAACAGCCGCACCCCAATCGGGGATTTTTCCGGCAGTCAGATTATTAAACTGACTCAAATCATCCAGGAGATATAATTTCGGTTTATAATCGAGAGAATCACGCAGCATCAGAATTAATCTATCCCTTGTTCTGATTAACACAGAGTCCGATTTCTCAATATAAGATGGATTGGAGTAAAAATAGGTCGCATACTCTTTTTCAACCGGTTCAATTTTAATCGCTCGCTCTGCCGGTGAAATCCCGAAGGAACATCGAGCTATAACTATTATTAAGAAAATACTTTTTAGTATAATTTTCATCCGACAAAGATAGCGAATTATTGATGATTATCAAGTAAAGAGGATAATTTTTCTATTCGGTTGTTGACTTTTTTATCTCATTATATAATTTTGGAGAAACGAAATGAACACCAATTTGACGAGGTCTACAATGAACGTATTTGAATTTGCAATGCAGATGGAACTAGACGGGAAAGAATACTATCTTGAATCAAAAGAGAAGGTAGATTCTCCGGAATTAAAAAAAATCCTGCAGGAACTTGCTGACGACGAACAGAAACATTACATCATCTTTAAAGCGATGAAAGACGGCGGTAAAGCTGAATATGTAGAATCCGAAGCTACAAAAATTCTTTCATCCGTTAAAAATGTTTTTGTCGATATGAAAGATAAAGGCGACCAGTTATCATTTGCTGAAGATGCTAAAAATGTATGGGAGCATGCCCGCGAAGTTGAAAAAAAAGCTGAAGCATTTTACCGGGAAGAAGCTGAAAAGCTTGATAACAAAGAATATGCTGTCATTTTCAACAAAATCGCTGATGAGGAACACAAACACTGGGTAACAATGGATAATGTTATCAAATTCCTCGACCGACCGACTTCATGGCTTGAAGATGCTGAATGGAATAATTTAGAAGAGTATTAAAAATTCAGCTCTTACGAATTGAAAGCAGTCTCAGTTGAGACTGCTTTTTTTATGATTTTATCAAACTGGCAGTCTTCTGAATCAGGTCCCAGGCAGCATCTACATGCCGTTTTTCAACATAAGTCTGACTGATAACAAGTCTGAGCATGAACCTGCCGTTTACTTTTGTATGTGTCAGAAAAATCTGACCTGTTTTATTGAGATTTTCCAGAAGTAACTGATTCAGCTCATTGAGATTTTCATCCGATATGGAATCATCCGGCTTATATCGGAAACAAAGCAAGGTCACCGTTCTTTTCATCAATAATTCAAATTTTTCATGCTGATTTATTTTTTCTTCCAGTTCAATCGCAAGGTCTATGTGTTTTCGGATTTTTTCCTGAATTCCTTTTACTCCATATGACCGGATTACAAACCAGAGTTTTAAAGCCCGGAATCTTCTTCCAAGTTGAATTCCCCAATCACGATAATTATTTACTTTCGACTTTTCATTTGTCTTCAGATATTCAGGAAGGATTTCAAATGTCTGAATCAAAGCTCCTTCATCTTTGACAAAATATGCGGAACAGTCAAAATTAGTAAACATCCATTTATGCGGATTAAATACATACGTATCAGCAAGCTCCAACCCATCAATCATCCAGCGCATCTCTTCAAGAACCATTGCTGAACCGGAATATGCAGCATCAACATGATACCAGAGAGCATACTTTTGACAAATTTCTCCAATCGCCCGCACCGGGTCAACAGCTGTTGTCGATGTTGTACCGATCGTTGCTATAACGCAGAGAGGTGTATAACCGTTTTTGATATCTGTTTCAATTGCTGCTTTCAGTTTTTTAGGTATTAAAGCTAAATTTTCATCGACTTCAATTTTTACTATATTCTCAGAACCAAGACCGGCAATCTTAACCGCTTTATCTATCGATGAATGGGTTTCTGAGGAACAATAGATTCTATATTTGTTTGAAGTTATTCCTTCTACATTTATTTTATAATCTGAAATCTTTTCTCGTGCAGTAAGAATTGAACAAAGAGTAGCTGTAGATGCTGTATCCTGTATGACTCCTGACCATTCCTGAGGTAACCCGCACATCTCCTTCAGCCAGTTCATCACCTGTTCCTCAAGTTCCGCTGCTGCAGGAGATGTCTGCCAGACCATACATTGAGCAGCAAGAGTCGATGTCAACATCTCCCCTAATATTGAAGGAGGTGAAGCATTCGCGGTAAAATAGGCAAAATAGTTTGGTGACTGCCAGTGGGTCATTCCCGGAATAATTATATTTTGGAAATCAGCAAATATCTCAGCAAAATCTTCAGGTGCCTTCGGCGCTGAATCGGGAAGCTGATTTAATATCTCATTCGGTTCGACTTGTGACTTGACCGGATATTTTTCACTATTGGCAAGATAATCAGCCATCCAATCGACTAATTCATGAGCATGTTTTCTGAATTCTTCAATCTGCATACTTTAAATGTATAGAGATTAATAGCAGAGTCAAGAATTCTTCTGAGATTAAGCAGGCATTACCGGGTCAGGTGCGGTTGCTTTTTTATCATTTAAAATAATAACGATTAATAAAATCAAATCAATCGTCAGGCTAAAGACAGCCCCGATCATCATAAACATAAAAAACAACATATCAGATGTAACAGCAAACATTACCTGAAGTAAAGTAAATCCTATACTTAATCCGAGTGCCCAATAAGCTAATTTAGCAAAATTATCTTTAAATTGAATCATATTGATTCCGGCAAACAGATAAAAAGCACAAACAAATAAAGAAATCAATCCCATAAACATCAGTAATTGTTTTTGTCCGTCTGTCATGTTTAAAAGTTTATGAAATTCTTCTAATATCCGTTCAGCTTGCGGATCTTTCTGCTGAGCCCTTTCCAATGCAGGCTCCATGATTGATTTTTGAAATTCGACCATTTTCGGCATAAACATCAACTGACCTGAACCTAAGATGCCAAATACACCAAAGATTATCATCAGAACCCCAACGACCGTTACCCATGTTGGTCTTTTCATATTACACTCCTCAGTTTAGTTATACAGATAAACTACTCAGGAGAATATATCAATATTCAATTTTATTTTAAAAAAATCCGTTCGCAAAAGCGAACGGACTTTTAACTCCCCGTTTTTCGATAGACTTTGTCCCCTCCTACAAAGCTTGGTCTATCTCATATTTTTTGATTTTATCAAACAGAGTTGTATAGTCGATTTTAAGAATCTTTGACGCTTTCCGTTTATTGTTCCGGACCTCTTTCAGTACCCGGATAATAGTAGCTTTTTCTGCACGCATCTGCGCGTGAGCGCCTATCTCCTTCAGTCCGGCACCTTCCCGAAGTTTCACTTCATCATCTCTGCGCAGTCTGACGGCTAAATGGTCAGGGGTAATCTTTTTTCCTTCGGCTAAAATTATCGCCCGTTCGATTGTGTTCTCAAGTTCGCGGACATTTCCCGGCCAATGATATTTTTCTAAAAGAGCTGATGCTTCCCGGGTTAAAGATTTAACCGGTTTTTTCATCTCTTTACAATATCTTTCAATAAAGAAATTCGAAAGTTCATCGACATCATCGATTCTGTCCCGAAGCGGTGGAATGACTACCGGGAACACCGAAAGACGATAGTATAAATCTTCACGGAATTTTTTCGCCTGAATTAAATCATTTAAATCCATGTTTGTTGCAGCAATAACCCGGACATCAACATCGACAGTTTTTGTACCGCCAAGCCGTTCAAAATTTTTCTGCTGAAGCACCCGTAAAAGTTTTGCCTGCAGAGAAATATCCATATCACCAATTTCATCTAAAAAGATCGTACCGGAATGAGCGATTTCAAACTTACCCATTTTGCGGGCATGCGCTCCGGTAAAGGCACCTTTTTCGGAACCAAAAAGTTCATTCTCCAGGAGCTCTCCCGGAATTGCGGCACAGTTTATTGCGATATACGGTTTATCTTTCCGAAAAGAGAGACTATGGATTGCCCTTGCAAATAGTTCTTTACCGGTACCGGATTCACCCTGCAGTAAAACAGAAGCATCAGATGAAGCAACTTTTTGAATAAGTGTACCGACTTCAAGCATCTTTTCATTTTTACCGACAATCTGTCCCAAATGGGAATTTCCAAACAATTCCTGACGCAAAAGTGAATTTTCAGCAACCAGCCGTCTGTTCTCTAAAGCTCTGTTTACGAGCACACAAAGATGTTCGGTATCGAATGGTTTTGTGATAAAATCATAAGCACCGAGTTTCATCGCTGAAACAGCATCTTCGATTGTTCCAAATGCCGTCATCAATATGACAGCTGTTTCATCATCCTGATCTTTTACTTTAGATAGGACATCGAGCCCGCTGATATCCGGCATTTTGAGGTCGGTTAAAACAAGGTCGTATGATTTATTATTGACCAGATCAATTGCTTTTTTACCGTTTGATGCCGAGTCTACTCTGTATCCCTCTTCATGCAAGGTTTCGGTGAGCATATTGCGCATTGAATCTTTGTCATCAACAACAAGTATGTTTGGCATGGATACTCCTGAATATCTTTATTTATCTTCCTAAAACAATTTAGAGACTATCTGTTTCTCTTCTAAATTATCGGCTGTAAATAAGTGATATAAAGGCAATTATCTGTATTATTATTGGACAGATTCAATAGTTTATGGGAGAGGAACTTCTTCAGTAATAGAGAATCCGCAAAAATCAGTTTTCAAAAAGAAACGGTTAGCATCCGGTTGCACTATTGTAATTCCAGCCCGGTTCAAATTAATTTTATACTGTCCCCTATCAAGTTCATCAGCTGCTAAAACCGAGAGGATCTTTCCTCTGTCATCGGTTAACAGAATCGACGTAAAGCAGGAATGTTCTTTTACTTCAAAAGCAACCGTTATGATTTTATCTGAAAAATTTTTGAGCGGCTTTTCTACCAAAAATGAATCAACTCTTTGGGATTGAATAACTGTTAATATCGAATCAGTATAGACAATCTTTGGATCGACCCAGACCCGTTCATAAAACCCGGTCTCCTGCGGAAGTTCCGGATGGTCTACAATGACTTTTTTTCCGAAACAGCCGGTGAGAGTTAAAACTATCAATGCAATACCGAGAAATTTTATTCTATTCATTTTTTTAGAGGCTTTCGTTTATAAGTAAAATCAATGTAGTGTATAAAATCATTTACTTTGACCTTATACATATAATCACCAGATGGCATATTTAAACCCGGAGACCAGGAAAAATAAGGTTTCGACTTTTTAACACAAAGAG
>QQUK01000210.1 GCA_008501655.1 Calditrichota bacterium | reverse complement strand
TCCCTCAGGTTCAACAAAATCAGCAATAGGTAATGAATCATGAGCAGCAATCATAAATTCGGTCCATACCGGTACCCCATTTCTGGCGCCATCCTGCTTAAATCCAATGGATATTTTTTCATCAAATCCAACCCAGCAACCGGCTGTTATCTGAGGGGTATAGCCAATAAACCAATTATCGCAGAAGTTATTTGAGGTTCCCGTTTTACCACCTGCAGGTCTTGTAAATCCACGCCATCTTGAGCCAACGCCGGTACCGCCGGTTACAACAGACTGCATCATGCTGGTCATTATAAATGCTGTCTGAGCAGAGAGGACTTCCTCTTTTCTGACAGCTGAATTATCTTCAAGTACCTGTCCATAGCGGTTAACAATTTTAGTGACATATCTGTATGGAATATGAATTCCCTGATTAGGGAATATTGAAAATGCAGATACCATTTCGATAAGCTTCACTTCAGCAGCTCCCAATGCCAAAGAGGGTACCGGCTGGAGAGAAGATGTTATCCCCATATTACGGGCATAAAAAATTGCTTGTTCCGGTTTAATTTCCAGAATCAATCTGATTGCAATCAGATTTCTTGAATATTGAAGCCCTTCTCGCATTGTAATAGGACCACGGAATTTATTGTCGAAGTTGTGCGGACGCCAGTCTTTCGTTCCCGGAATACTTAGTACAATAGGATTGTCATCGATTATTTCTGTAGTCGTAAAGCCATTGTCAATACAGGCAGTATATACGAACGGTTTGAAGCAGGAACCCGGCTGCAGATATGCTTGAACGGCGCGGTTGAATTTGGTTTCAGCAAATGATCGCCCACCAATCATTGCAAGGACATTGCCGTTGGAGTTATCTATAGCAATAAACGCACCCTGAATCTTTTTATGTACCCGTATCGAGTCACCGAACTCATCAACAGTATCCGGCAAATTCATTGTATATGTAGGGTTGTCTAACTTGTATTTACGATTTATATATGCTCTCAAAGAGTCTATCTTTTTATCCATTGCTTTTTCTGAATATTTTTGTAAGCCGAGATCAAGTGAAGTATAGACTTTCAATCCACCAGTATATAAAGTCTCCTCACCATACTTTTCCATTATATATTGACGAACAGTTTCTGTAAAATAAGGAGCATACCCAACTTTCTCTTCAGGAGGAGAGTAAACAAGCGGTTCACTCTTTAAAGAGTCGTATTCATCTTTTGAAAGCCCATCCACCTGATAGAATGAATAAAGCACCCGATTTCTTGCCTGTAATGCTTTATCCGGATTATTTAATGGTGAATTGATATTCGGTGCTTTGAGCAGTCCGATTATAATAGCACAATCATTTTTCGTTAATTCTCCGACAGATTTGGAAAAGTATACATGAGCTGCTGCAGCAATTCCGTAAGCTCGATTTCCGAAATAATATTGATTGAGGTACATTTCAATAATTTCTTCTTTGGAATAAGTACGCTCAAGTTTGACAGCGGTTAATGCTTCTTTAATCTTTCGTTCCAAAGTCTGTTCCCGGTTTAAAAAAAGCATCCGGGACAGTTGCTGGGTAACCGTTGATGCACCAGCAGAAATACGCCATTGGACTAAATTCTTCATTGCAACAATAAATATACGTCTTATGTTAATGCCCCAATGATCATAGTATTCCCGATCTTCTGATGCCAGAAGCATTCCGACTAAATAAGGCGGGAGATCCTTATAAGGTGTCAGGACACGATTTTCTGTGTAGAATTCTTTGAGCAGAATGCCATTTCTGTCGTAGATTTTAGTCTTGATGCTTGGCTCTATATTGTGCAGCTGTTCAAAGGATGGGAGGTCAGTCTGGTAGATATTGTAAGTCCGATACCCAATAATAACCATTAATACTACAACTAATAATAATAATATAAGTATCGATTTTTTGAGCTTTTGCGAGCGCGCTTTATTTTTTGAATATGCTAATCCCATAGGAATTTAATTTTGTTCGATTTGGTTCTTGAAGTCAAGTTAAAACAGATAAATGATATTATTTTAGTTAAATATCGTTTTTTTATTTCAAAAACCTCATTTTTTCCTTTTATTTGACTCCATACATATTTTAACTTCATCTGTTATATGCCGATGTAGAAAGAAAGATTCGTTTAAGGAGATAATGGTGGAACAAAGCTATAGCCCGGAAGTAATAAGAGAATACGAAAAACAGTGGAAAATCATCTCACGAGGGGCAGTAGATATCCTTCCTGAAGGAGAATTCCAGGAAAAACTGAAAAAATCAATAGCTGAGAACAAGCCATTACGCGTAAAGCAGGGTTTTGACCCGACTTCACCGGATATTCATCTAGGTCACACGGTTGGCATCCGAAAACTGAAGCAATTTCAAGAACTGGGACATCAGGTCGTTTTAATTGTTGGCGATTATACCGCTATGGTTGGAGACCCTTCAGGTCAATCATCAACCCGCCCATCATTAACATATGAAGATATTATGAAAAATGCTGAAACTTACCAGCAGCAGTTTTTTAAGATATTGGATAAATCGAAAACAGAAATCTGTTTTAATGGTGAATGGTTCAAAAAGATGGATTTCACCGAGATAATGCACCTAGCAACCAAATTCACGGTAGCCCGGATGCTTGAAAGAGATGACTTTACCAAAAGGATGAAAGCAGGAACTCCAATATCAATCCATGAATTGTTTTACCCATTAATGCAGGGATATGATTCTGTTGCCATGAAAGCTGACTTGGAACTTGGAGCAACAGAACAAACTTTTAATCTGCTTGCAGGAAGAACAATTCAGGAAGCTTATGGGGTTGAACCTCAGCTGGTGCTGACATTACCGATTTTAGTCGGTCTTGATGGGGAAAAGAAAATGTCTAAATCACTGGGTAACTACATTGGTATAGATGAACCTGCACGTGAGATATTCGGTAAGGCTATGTCTATTCCTGATGATTTGATATATACCTATTTCGAACTTTCAACTGAGATTTCTTTGAAAAAACTGGAAGAACTAAAAGCAAAACTCGCAGATTCATCTGTAAATCCTATGACCCTCAAAAAAGAGCTCGGGGTAACTTTAGTCGATTTGTATCATCCGGAAGGCTCCGGGAAAGCTGCCCAGGATGAGTTTGAACGGGTTTTTTCTGAGAAGAAACTCCCCGATGAAATACCTGAAATAACTGCTGAATCTTTAGTTCAAATGGAAATTGACCCCAAAAAGATATATCTGGTCCATCTGATAGCAAAGAATAAAATGGCGAAATCGAACTCTGAAGCACGAAAATTGATTCAGGCTGGCGGTGTCTCCATAGATAATGAAAAAATAACCGACCCGAATTATGAGTTTGCGCTCAGTGGTGAGATTATTGTCAAAGTCGGTAAACGCAGATATTTGAAAATCAAAGAGAAATAAGTGCAACCTCTTCTCTGAATTTCTGTTATAATAATAATTACAGTACGGAAACTAAAGCGAGATTTATGAAAAACGTTATTCTACATATTTTTATCAACACAATAATTCTGATTCATTTTGGTTGTGCTTCAAATCCTGTTAAGAAAGATATGGTTGATGTACAAGCGAAGTCTCCAAAATTAAAAACAGCTGTGATTGAACTGCCTAAAGATGAGTTTGAAGAGATAAATAAATATGCTTATGATCATTATGTCTTCGGGTTGATTTTAGAAAGTGACAACCCACCTGATATATACGGAGCGGCCGACCATTATAAGCAGGCACTCCAATATCATCCGAATTCTTACCAAATCAGATATTCTCTTGCAGATGCATATTTTCGACTCAGGCAGCCTCAGGATGCTTTAGAAGTTTTAACGGTTATTCAGCCTCTTGATGCCAATGTTTATAACCTGAAGGGACGTTGCTTTATTACCTTAGGGATGGCAGACTCAGCGCAGTACGCTTTTACTGAACTTGCGAAACTAGACCAAAACAGCGGAATTGCTTACCATTATCTGTCACAATTATATAGAAACAACAATCAGATTGATTCACTTATATGGGCATATGAAAACCTTGCCCGACTAATTCCAAATAATTATCAGTATTGGCAGGAGTTAGGAAAGCTGAAAGCACAAAAAGGAGATTTTACCGTTGCTAAAGAATCATTTCAAAAATCTTTAAATGCAAGTAGCGAACAAGAAAATCTCCTGTCTTATGTGGGACTTGCTGAAATGTATAAAGTCGAAGAAAAATATGATTCGGCTCTTCAGGTCTATATGGACGCAGTTGAAGTAAGTCCGGATAACATTCCACTGAATGCAGATATCTCAATGCTCTATGCTCAGGTAGACTCATTTCCTGAAGCTATACCATATGCAAGAAAAGTAGTGGAATTTATGCCGGAAGATAATCTTTATTTACGTCGATTTGGGATAATTTGTTACGGTGCTGATTCGCTGACTACCGCAGACTCTGTATTCACAGTTTTAGTTAACCGGGGAGAGCGTGACCCGATTAATCATTTTGATCTCGGCAGAATTGCTATTGCCCGGGAAGATTACAGGATCGCAGTCGAAGAATTCAAGATTTTAACACAGCTCGCTGATACCGTTGCAGGTAACTGGCTCGACTTAGGTTTTGCTTACAGGAAAACAGATGACCTCTCTCATGAGATATTGACTTATAAAACAGGTATCGGTGCGATGCAAAATGAAGTAGACAGTCTGAAACTTCTCTTTGCCTTAGGTTCGGTATATGAACGTGCAGATATGTATGACAGCTCAGCAGCAGCATTTGAACTGATACTTGTAAAAGAGCCGGATAACCATCAAGCATTAAACTATTTAGGTTATATGCTTGCTGACCTTGGTCAGGATCTGGATTATGCCCTCAAGCTGATAAAAAAGGCTGTTAATCTTTCACCGGACAATGCTGCCTATCTTGACAGTTACGGATGGGTCTATTATAAATTAGAGGATTACGATAAAGCAATCAAATATTTAAAACAGGCAGTAGCCCTGCAAAATGACCCGGTTTTGTTTGATCACCTGGGAGATGCTTATTTTGAAAAAGGTGAACATGATCAGGCGGGCGTATGGTGGAAAAAGTCTCTTGAAATGGATCCTGATAATCAAGAGGTAAAGGAAAAATTAGAAAAGAAAGAGTAACATGGAGTTTACTCGTATTTGGTACAAATTAATAGGACTAGTCTGTACCACATGTTTTATTATAGGTTGTGCTGAAATTGTTCCACCTCCGGGTGGGGAGGTAGATAAAACAAGACCTCAAATAACAGAAACTTCTCCTGAAAACGGAGCTGTATCTGTTCCCATAGATAACAAAGTTACAATACATTTCTCAGAAAAAATAACCAAACCTCAAACATCAGCTGTTTTTATCTCACCCAGACTTCAGGAAGAACCTAAGTTGAAATGGAGTTCTGATAAGGTATTAATTGAATTCCCTGATTCTTTTAAAACCGATCAGACATATATAATCTCACTTTCTGAAGTTATCCGGGATTACAGAAATAATCCGATAGATACCGGTTCGATTATAGCTTTTTCGACCGGTCCCGAAATAGCAAGGGGAAAGATCTCAGGTACTGTCGTAGGCATAAATGAAAAACCGGTCTCATCAGTACTTGTCGGTTTATATAGAGGAGAAGTTTTTACCGATGAACAACCGATTGATTCGATATACCCGGATTATATTGTTCAAACGGATAAAAACGGAATCTATTCGTTCCGCTATCTCCCATTTGGAAAATACATATTGTTCGGATTTCAGGATAAAAATAAAAATGAACGTTTTAACCCGGCAAGCGAGTATTACGCTCTCCCGGAAGGTGAAGTCGTGTTAGGTTCATTACTTCATGATAAAACAATTGATTTAGTTTTGACTCAAGCTGATACAAACTCAGTTAAAATACGTTCAGCATTTCTCGACACGGATAAAATGGTAAGAGTAAATTTGTCAAAGCCTATTGATTTGGAAAGTGTAAGAGAAAACATTGATTCAGTAACGATAACGAGTTTAACTGATAATCAATCGTACAATGCACTGTTTTGTACAGAATCAGGTGATGAGTCGATAGAGACATTTAATTTCTATTTTGGTGATATAGCAAAAGAAAACTATTCTTTGAGATTTGTTTATGAAACCAATCAGCCGGTTCTTACGTTTGATACGATGAGAATTACCGAAGCAGATGATAACACCGCACCAAGTATAAAAAGTTTCTCACCGGATAATCAACCGGTTTTATTCTCTGATTTAGAATTTTCAATTTATTTTTCAGAACCAATTGATACAAACAAACTAACCGATGAGACCTTTGCTATATTGAACCAGGACAGTTCTGTCATTCTTCCTCAAAGAAAGATTGTAAACCAAAGTTTTATAAAATTTTCTTCCTCAGTACTTGCGAATCCGGGGCAGTATCAGTTTTTAGTATCAGCATTTGATATAACAGATTTGTCGGATAATAATATGGGTGATACTGTGTTAAACTACCCGATAAAAATTCTTGATCCGGATTCAATGGGGACTATCGCTGGTAAGGTTACTATAAATGATTCATTGTCAGGAAATTTATACCTGTTGTTTAAAAATATAAGAAATCAAAAAGTTACTCAGTTATTATATAGTAGCGAATCTTTTAATCTTTCATTGATGGCCGGAGACTATCAAATTGCAGGCTTTGTTGATAGAAACAATAATAGAAAACGGGATACCGGCAGATTGTTTCCTCTTGAGTATGCTGAGCAGTATTATATACTCCCTGATACAATAACTGTGCGGGCAAGATTTGAAACGTCAGACATAGAATTTATATTGGAATAATATCATGAAGAAAAATATTATATTTATACTATTCATCTTGTTTAGTCTGCTGATCGGTTGTTCACCTCGTTATACTAAACAGTTTGTTGCGGATGATACTGAAGAAACACAGGATTTTCTACTCCAGGAATATGGATGGAAAATGTATATTCCTTCTCTTTCAGCCTTCAAAGAGATTAAAGATATAAGCACTATATCTGATACGAACAATTATTGGTTAACCATTCATAGTTTTTACCCTCTTGAAAATCCAACTGAAACGAAACGTGATTTTAAGATTGATTCTGTTAAATTTATTTACCACTCAATAGATTCAGCTAAATATAGCAAATTGATCGAATCAAAAGATAAAAAGATTTTAAACGAGATTTTTGATTTGGCATATTTAAAGAAAAAGAATTTCAATAGAACAGTAGGGGAATATTTTGAGGAATTTCCATATATTAAAAACAAAGTGTTAACGAAAATAGATTCAATTCAGGTTCCTGCTGATACTGTCTGGTCAAAACCATCCCGAAAAGCTCCATTTATGGATACTGATAAAGATAACTTCCATGTTGCTTATAACTTTTTTGATACAAGTTTTGTCAAGATCTTTGATGATGTGTTAAAAGTTGAATTAGTCTTTTCTTACGAAATTATCGATGATCAAGGAAATCCTATTAATGCCAATACAGTTTCTTGTTTAATGTACAGAGATGATAGTGCCAAAGATCTTCTCTTTTTCTTAGAATAAAAAAAAGCGAAGATCAAAAAATCTTCGCTTTCCTATCATACATTTCAAAGAAATATATTTAATTCATCGGACCCCATATAGTCAGATTAACTCTTCTGTTTTTAGAAGATGATTTCATTTCACCCGGAGCTGTCAATGGTTTGTTTTCACCCTGGGAGATGATAAACATTCTATACAATGAAATTCCGAAACGGTCTGAGAGGAATCTCTGAGCAGAAGCAGCACGCTGCTGACCAAGCATCAGATTATAGCTGGAAGCACCGGTCTGGTCAGTATGTCCGATTATTTCAATAATAGAACCAGGGTTCATATCCATCTTATCACCGGCATCATTTAAAATAGCTTCGGCAGCACCATTGATATCATAGCTGTCAAAATCAAAGTTTACTTCACCCTGCCAGATTATCTGATAATTTTCAAAACCTTTGGCTTTGTTGATAGCCATATCAGCTTTACCGTCGATCTGTGTTGCTAAATTCCGAAGTTTTGAAATCTCTGAAGCATTTCCATCAGTTTTGTCTTTGAGTGTGCTGAGTTCAGCATTTGTACGAGCTTCTGAGTCTGAGATAGCTTGATTCACGTAATCTTTGTTAACACCACAACCTATGAATGAGATTGTCAGGAGAAGCATTACTACTGTTAAAATTTTCATTTTTTTTCCTTTCGGATATTATTTTCTTTGTTAATTGTTTGTCTACTTTTGTACCAATAAATAAGTAATTGGTTTGAAATCAAGTTATTTTAAAATTTTATTGCTTGATCCCGCCTGAAGTAATACCGGATACAATTTGTCTCTGCATGAATAGAAAAATGACTAATACCGGAAGCACAGCTATTGATGAGCCGGCCATAAGATGTTGCCAATCAATTGATTGATGTCCCTGTATTAAAGCTAAGGCTACAGGGAGAGTCCGAATTGATTCTGATTGCGTAAGAATAAACGGGAATAAAAACGAATTCCAGTTTGTGAAAAATATCTGTATCGCCAAAACTGCGAGGACCGGCTTACAAAGCGGCATTACGATGCGAAACAGTATTCTAAATTCACCAGCTCCATCAATTCGGGCAGCTTCTTCCATAGACGATGGTAAGCTGTCTATGTACTGTTTAACTAAAAATATGCCAATCGGGTTTACTAACCAGGGAAGTATTAAGGCAAAATAACTATCGTAGATTCCAAGTTTTACCATAAGTAAATACATCGGAATAATAAGAATATGAGCTGGTATCATCAGGATAAAGATTACCGAAGAAAAAAGCAGTTTATTTGAAAGAGATTTATATCTTGAGATCGAATAAGCCGTCATAAAGCAGAATAGAATGTTTCCCAATGTAACAAGTAATCCGACAAGCATCGAGTTAAAAAAGTACATCCCCATTTTCATCTGTTTAAACAGGTCCAGATAATTCTGAAATGTGACAGAACTACTAACGAAATTTTTTACAAGTATCGACTCACCTGCAGACATGAGTGATATACGAAACATCCAGATGAGCGGAAAAATCATAATCAGTAAGATTGTTGAAAGTGCGATATATCTGACAATTCTTTTTACCATGCAGTATTCCTTTTACGCATCAGGTAAAATTGGAATAGAGAAAAGAAGGCGATGATAAAAAAGAGGATGTATGCTGCAGCTGATGCATAGCCGAAGTTGAATTTAGTTGTCAGACCCATTTCATATATATAATAAACGATAGTTGCTGTTTCAAACTTCCCTTTAGTCATTACAAATATTTCAACAAATACCTGAAATGATTTAATAGAATTAATTACGATTATAAAAAGCATGACTGGTTTCAAAAGAGGAAGTGTAATAGAAAAGAATTGTTTTATTTTTGAAGCACCTGAAATTTCTGCTGCTTCATAAAGTTCATCCGGTATTGACTTCAAGCCTGAGAGAAATATCAGCATATAGTAGCCAACTGCCATCCAGATATCCATTCCCATGATGGAATAAAGTGCCGTCGCTTTATCAAAAAGAAATCCATTTTGAGGTGCCGTATAACCAACCATTTCTGCAAGCATCGCAATATAACCGCCACGTTGGTAAAGATTAGTGAATATCAATGCTATGACAACCATCGATGTTATCGAAGGAAGGAAAAATCCGGCTCTGAAAATAGCCCGACCTTTGAATTGTTTATTTACAAGCAGTGCCAGAACAAGTGCAATTACTGTTGTTAGAGGAATTGTTCCAACGACAAATATCATCGTATTTTTGAGCGCTAAAAGAAACTGTTGGTCGGATAAAAGTTTAGTATAATTCGCTATTCCGACCCAACTGTAATCTTTAGACAGTAACTGTCTGTCTGTAAAACCGATAATAAACGAATAAATGATAGGGTAGACCCAAAAAAGAAAAAGAGTAACAACCCAAGGGAGAACAAAAAGAAATGCTGATGATTTCCGTTTGATCATTTGTTTTTAATCTCTTCGATTTTATAGCGGGCTTCCAACATTGCTGTTGCCGGGAGTCCATCACCAAAAAGAGCTTCTTCTACAGCTTTTTCAATTGCTTCTTCTATGAATACCCAATCAGGGTCAACCGGGGGATGTTTGGCGAGATTCATCTGTTTAATAAATGTCTGGAGATGAACATTTGAAGCAAAGTATGGATCCTGACAGGCTGTTTTACTTGAAGGGTTGGCAGAACGGTTAGCTTTACAGAATTTTACCTGGTTATCAGGGGATGTAATAAAATCAATAAATTTAACGGCAGCTTCTTTTTTGTCACTCGCTTTATTTATTGCTAAAAACTCACCTCCCAAAAATGAACGACCGGGATATTTTTCACCGGGAATCAAAGATGATACAAGGTTGAATTTTCTATTTTCATTTTCAATCCGTTTTAACAACCAGTCACCTGAGATAATGAGTCCGATTTTTCCATCTAAGAATGCATCTTCAATTCCACGCTGGGTATCAACATAGCCGCAGGAATCATGAATATCTTTATAAAATTGGAGCGCTTTTATCGCAAAATCTGAAGCGACAAGACAGAGTCTGTTTTCATCATCAAATATAGTTGCACCATACGACCAGAAAAATGGAAGGAATTTTTTATACAACCGATGTTTCTCAGCAGTATTAGAACCGAAGCCATAGATGTTTTTATCAAGTGAGTCGATTTTATACACAGCTTCTTTGAACTGTGTAAACGTAACCGGTGCAAAAGTCGAATCATAACCAGCTTTATTAAGCAGAGCTCGATTGGCAAAAACTACCCGGGTACCCAAAAACCATGGCTTGGCGTATATTTTGTCATTATATGTAGACATCCCCCAGCCGGCATATTCACTTTTTGTACTACTGATATCAGAAGTGATATCATATAAATGACCGTTTACAGCAAATTCAGCAATCCAATCAGAACCTAACTCGACAATATCAGGACCTGTTCCTGAAGCAAAAGCTATGACAATTTTTTCATGTCCATTTGCCCAGGTTAAATCTGTCAGTTCGACATCAATATCCGGGTTCTGTTTTTCAAACTCTGAAACCATTTCCTCAATAACCGGTTTGATATTCGGATCGGTCCAGAACTGCCACCAGCTGAGAGTTGTTTTGGCAAACGCTGACGTTGATAGGATAATAAAGATTGTCGTTACTACTATTGTTTTCATCGGAATCCTCTTATTTCTAAATATATTTGTTGTTAAGTTAAATTCTCCTACAGACTTTGTAAATATAAAAACCGAAGATTCAAAGCAAGGTTTTTTGTTGATTGTGAAGTAATCAATAGTGAACTTACCATATGACTTTCATATCAGCAATTTTAATTTCATTTATCCGTAACGGGACCGGTGTCACTTTAATTGTTTGTATTATTGCTATTATTATAGTGTTATACACAACGTATAATAAAAGGTCACTTGAAAAATTTAAAATCAGAGAAATAAACGGGCTGAAAGCAGTCGAGGATGCTATCGGCAGAGCAACTGAAATGGCTCATCCGGTTCTGTATACGCCGGGCTGGGGGGGCGATATACAACGTCCGACAACGATTGCTTCAATGAATATTTTAAGTCATGTTGCCGAAAAAACATCTCAGTTCGGATGCCAACTTGTTTATCCGACCCATGACCCTGTCATAATGACTGTTGCTCAGGAAGTAGTCAAATCAGCATATTCCCGTTCCGGCTATCCGGATCGATATGTGGAAAAAGATATTATGTACGTCAGTTCTTCTCAATTTGGTTATGCTGCCGCTGTTGATGGTCTGCTGACAAGGACAAAACCAGCCTCGGTCTTTTTACTTGGAACATTTGAGGCTGAATCATTGATTTTGGCTGAGACAGGCAATTCAATCAATGCTATTCAAATCGCCGGTACTGATTCAACAATACAGCTTTCGTTTTTTATTGTAGCGTGTGACTATACGTTGATAGGGGAGGAGCTATTTGCTGCTTCCGGATACCTGAGTCAGGATAAATCGATTCTTGCGTCTGTCAGAGCTCAGGATGTAATGAAACTATTCATAGCTGTCTTTTTAATAACAGCAGTCATCTGGGCAACTGTTGAGTCACTCTCAACCGGTACAAATTCATATTGGTGGAATTTCTAATGGTGAGAAAACTTCCACTGCTGATTTGTTTTATATCCGGACTGATAATGTTTTTGCAGTTTTTTGTAGCCCATAAGATATCAAGTACACTCAATCAGACATTTTTGGAATACTGGCAGATTATTTTTGCCTTTGCATTAGTATTGGGTGTGGTTGGATATATCAATAGGAATGTTTCCCAGTTAAAAGTTAAGGAAGACCGTTTTATCAAACTGACCGGACTTATCGGTATGTTTTCGATGCCGATTCTTGCCTTGATTTGGGGAATTAAAGCTGACACACCGTTTATCTGGATATTTGAAAACATTCAGGCGCCAATGCAGTCTACCGTGTTTGCCTTGCTTGCCTTTTTTGTAGCATCAGCATCTTTCAGGGGATTCAGAGCAAGGTCACTTCCGGCTTCGATACTTCTTGGCTCAGCCCTTATCATACTCTTAAGCCGTTCTAATATTGGT
>QQUK01000206.1 GCA_008501655.1 Calditrichota bacterium | reverse complement strand
AACCATCAAGTGTTTTCCGTGCGGAACCAGATATTCCATCTCAGTTCCGTCTTCCCCGATAACGAGGATCTGCTGTTGACCTCTGACAATTTTTCCGAATTCGACTAAACCGTCAATTTCTGAAATTACAGCAGGATCATGAGGTCTTCTTGCTTCAAATAGCTCGGCAACACGAGGCAAACCACCGGTAATATCACCTGATTTTGCAATAAATCGGGACATTTTAACCAGTACATCACCAGCTGTGACTTCCTGTTCATCATTTACCTGAAGCTGGGCTTCGACCGGCAAACGATAACTTGCCTGAACTTTGCCTTCTTTATCTTCAATAATGATCGCCGGGAAGAGTGTTTTATCTTTTGTGTCTACAATTACGCGTTGAATCGAACCGGTCTGTTCGTGAACTTCTTCGCGGAATGAGACATCTTTGATGACATCCTTAAACTTAACTTTACCTGTTTTTTCAGTCAAGATAGTAGAAAGATACGGATCAGCTTCAAAGATAACATCACCTTTTTTGACAGCTTGACTATCTTTGACAAACAGGTGTGAACCATACGGAACATTCAATCGGGCACGAACTCTGCCTTCTTTATCAACGATATGAATTTCACCAACACCATCACGACTTACGACCATGGCGGTTCCATCTTCACGTTCGATAACTTTGATTTCTTTAAACAGAGTTTTACCGTCAAACTTGGTTTCGATCTGAGACTGCTCGGTAATTGTTCCAGCCACACCACCAATATGGAAAGTACGGAGAGTAAGCTGCGTACCCGGTTCACCGATTGACTGTGCAGCGATAACACCAACAGCTTCCCCAATCCGAACCATTTCAAGTGAGGCAAGGTTACGACCGTAACACTTAGCGCAAACACCGTATTTAGATTCACAGGTTAATACTGAACGGATTGAAATCTCATCGATTCCGACTTCTTCAATACGATCAGCCTGTTCCTCTTGAATCTCTTCACCGGCTGCAGTGATAACTTCATCGGTAATCGGGTCATAAATATCATACAGAGCTACACGGCCGAGAATTCGGTCAGAGAGTGATTCGATTACTTCTTCACCTTCTTTAATAGCAGCCACATCAATACCCAAAATTGTATTGCAGTCCTGTTCACGGATGATTACATCCTGTGCGACATCGACAAGACGACGGGTAAGATAACCGGCATCTGCCGTTTTGAGTGCTGTATCAGAAAGACCTTTACGGGCACCGTGGGTGGAGATAAAGTATTCCTGCACAGAAAGACCTTCACGGAAGTTTGCAGTAATCGGGTTATCAATAAGCAATTCACCCATACCACCGGTAATCTTCTTTTGCGGTTTAGCCATCAGACCACGCATACCGGCAAGCTGACGAATCTGTTCTTTTGAACCACGTGCACCGGAATCAGCCATCATAAAGACCGGGTTGAAACCGTGCCTCTGAGCTGCAAGATTATCAAACATCACCGTTGAAATATTATCTGTTGCCATATTCCAGATATCTTTTACCGAGTTGTATCTTTCACCAACTGAGATAAGACCGTTTCTATATTGCTTGGTAACTTTGGCAACTTTTTTATAAGCTTCATCAAGGATCTGTGTTTTTTCTTCCGGAATAACCAGGTCATCAATAGAAACCGTCACGCCGGATTTAGTAGCATAAGTAAATCCTAATTTTTTCAAGTTATCAAGATATTCAACCGTTGTTTCCTGTCCATATTTTGAATAAATCGAACGAATCAAAGATTCCATCGCTTTTTTACTGGCTTCCTCGTTAAATAACGGCATACCGGCCGGCTGGTTCTGAGTAAAGATCAAACGACCGACAGTCGTCTCAACAAGTTCACCTTCATGACGTACTTTGATTTTTGCATGGAGATCGATTTTATCATAATCCATTGCAGCTAATGCTTCATCTATTGAGCTGAAGATAGAACCTTCACCTCGTGCACCGGGCATTATCTTGGTCAGATAGTAACAACCGAGGACAATATCCTGTGAAGGAATCGCAACCGGTCGACCGGATGAAGGCAATAGTATATTATTGGTGGCAAGCATCAACATACGGGCTTCAAGCTGGGCTTCAAATGAAAGCGGCACATGGACAGCCATCTGGTCACCATCAAAGTCAGCATTGAATGCTGCACAAACAAGCGGATGCAGCCTGATAGCTTTACCTTCGACAAGTTTTGGATAGAATGCCTGAATACCGAGCCTATGAAGCGTAGGAGCACGGTTAAGCATAACCGGATGATCTTCAATAATCTCTTCAAGAATATCCCAGACTTCAGGACGTTCTTTTTCTACAAGTTTTTTAGCCGATTTAACTGTCTGGACAAACCCTTTTTCTTCAAGCTTCATAATGATAAACGGCTTGAATAATTCGAGTGCCATATTTTTCGGCAGACCGCACTGATGCAGTTTTAGTTCCGGTCCGACTACAATAACCGAACGGCCGGAATAGTCAACACGCTTACCCAGAAGATTCTGACGGAAACGACCCTGCTTACCCTTAAGCAAGTCAGAAAGCGATTTCAGCGGGCGTTTGGAGTCACCGCGAACCGAATGGGTTCTGCGGCCATTATCAAAGAGGGCCTCAACTGCTTCCTGAAGCATTCTTTTTTCGTTGCATAAAATGACTTCCGGAGCCTGAATATCAATTAGCTTTTTCAAGCGATTGTTTCTATTTATCACACGACGATACAGATCATTCAGATCGGATGTTGCGAAGCGTCCGCCTTCAAGCGGTACTAGCGGACGAAGGTCCGGCGGTATTATCGGAACGACATCAAGAATCATCCATTCCGGTCTATTATCTGACTGACGGAATGACTCAATAATGCGGAGACGCTTAAGAACATCTTTTTTCCGCTGTACCGATGTTTCGACTTTTGCCTGTGCACGAAGTGTGACCGCAAGCTCATCTATTTCAAGTGATTTTAAAAGTTCACGGACCGCCTCGGCTCCCATACGTGCATCAAAAGTTTTACCGGCATCTTCCAGTTCCAGAAATTCTTCTTCAGTAATAATATCGCCGGCGGTATAGGATGAGTTTCCGGGATCGATCATCAGATAAGATTCATAGTAGAGTATTTTTTCAAGTTCCCGAATAGAAATATCAAGCATATTACCGATTCTTGACGGTAATGACTTGAAATACCAGATGTGAGATACCGGAACGGCAAGCTGAATATGGCCCATCCGTTCA
>QQUK01000179.1 GCA_008501655.1 Calditrichota bacterium | reverse complement strand
CCCGTTGATAAACGAGTGTGCCGATGGTCCCAACCCAAGATAATCGCGACCTTCCCAATACCCGATGTTATGCCGGCATTCATGCCCCGGTTTGGCAAATGAGCATACTTCGTAGCGGACATACCCTGCCTGCTGAAATCTCTCCACACCCGATTTATACATCGCCATAACCAGTTCCTGTTCAAGCGGCGTAAGCAGACCTTTGGAAACTTTGTCATACATCCGCGTACCCTCTTCAATCGTCAATTGATAAAACGAAATATGGGGCGGACTTAAATCAATAAGCTGGTCGATATCGGATGAGAGAATTTTCCCGGTCTGTTTCGGAACACCAAAAATCAAATCGGTACCGAAAGTTTTAAATCCAAGGGCATTGGAAAAATATACTGCCTGCTGTGACTGATGCGGGTCATGTCTTCGTCCGAGCGTTTCTAAAACTTTGGTATCAAACGACTGCATGCCGTAAGTCGGTCGGGTGACACCTAACTTCTGCAGCCGGTCTAACACTTCGAGACTGACCGATTCAGGATTACACTCCATCGAAAACTCGACATCGGGGAATATTTCAAAATGCTCATGCAGTTTTGCCAGCATTTTTTCAAACAGGTCAAGGTCGGTTAACGACGGTGTCCCGCCTCCGATAAATATCGTCGAAACCGAACGGTCCGACAATGTATCCGAAGCAAGCTCGATCTCTTTGTCTATTGCGAGATAGAATTTTTCCTCGAGATTTTTATGATGTACCTCTTTATAGAAGTCGCAGTAATGACATTTGTTTGTGCAGAATGGGAAATGAATATAGAGAGATATTGCCATTTACAATGATGTACCTAAACGCTCCCATCGGGTTTGAGACGGAAAATTAAAAAGCCCGTACCCAATCCATTGGACCGTTTCGACGATATATGGAAATTCCCAACCCGGAGCTTCACCCGGTTCCCAGGACCAATAGACAAAGACCGCTTTGCCGATGATATTTTCTTTCGGCACCGAACCCCAGAATCGGGAGTCACGGCTGTCATCACGGTTGTCCCCAAGGACAAAATATTGGTCAAACGGAACCTCGTATGGTCCGAAATTATCACGGAATGATAAATCACCCGGGATTATCCGGCCATCGGTGTTTTTTGATTCGGTTGGAATAGCAGCGACCTCTTCATTCACATACACTACCTTATCAGCTATCTGGACAATATCGGCACCAACAGCAACAATCCGTTTGATATATTCTTTGTTCGGATTGTTCGGATATTTAAAAACGATAATATCCCCCGGTGATGGTTCGGCACCAAAGTCATAAGCGAGCTTATTGACAAAGATGTAGTCACCTTCAAAAAGGGTATCGGCCATCGATTCCGATGAGACCCGGTATGCCGAGACGACAAAAATCCGCAAAATAAGGGCTGCCACCAGAGCGATGATAGCTGTTTCCAAATACTCCCGCCAGAGCGGTTTTTTGTATTTAGTGTCGAGTACCTTCCGAGCATGAACATCATTTTCGGCTTTGGTAATTTCTTGTATGAGAAGATCTTGTTCCATATATGAACAGTTATCGGTTACCCCCCGCAAAACTTAACAGGCGGAGGACTAAATAAATACGGTGAAAATATACGGTTTTTCAGCCGGTTTCAAAGGGTTTTTAAAGGGTAAAATCAGGTTAAAAACAGCACTAATAATTGACATTTTACTCATTTTTGTTATCTTTAAAGAAGTTACTGCAAACAAAAGGACCCCGAGGGAGGTTGTTGTGAAATTACTGATAAAATCATTCATTTTGTTTACTGTTTTATTCCTAGTAAATAACTCTTTGATTGCTCAAGCTGTGTTTCTGGATTCTAATTCTACATCCTGTAATTTTGAAACTATGACAATCGTTCCGGAATCGGAAGTTACCTTTTATTTTCGTTGGGTTAATAATTTAGATACTTCTATTGGCTCAATATTAAATATTTTCGAAATCTCATCACCAGATAATTTAGATTTATCAAACATGGAAAGTGAAATTCTCGATATATCCTTTCCGGAATACTTTGAACTAAATTTCAGTATTATTAAAGATTCTATTAGTGATTCATTTTATAGAATAGGACTTTCTGGTAATTCGAACAACATAGGATTACCCAAAGATTATAACGATATTGCTTTTTCAATAACAATTGGGCCATTCAGTAAATTGGATGCAGGAAAATCAATAATTATTGAAAATGGTTTCTGGTTATGGAAGTTAATTAATTCCTCAAATTCATTTCAACCAGACTGGAACGGACCTTTTCAGTTTGTAATATCTGAATGTGTTGACTCTATTGATACAGATGGTGATTATGATGGAATCATGGATGGGTGTGATCCTTGTCTTAATGATACTTTGAATGATTTCGACAATGATGATATCTGCGGAATGGAAGATAATTGCCCATATCTATATAATCCTTTACAATTAGATTCTAACGATGACGGTATAGGAGATCTTTGTGATAACCCAAGATTAGTCTATATTGACTCAGTTTTTGGTTTGGGGTCACACAGAAGAACTATTGAAACAGGTAAAGAAGTAGCGTTTGTATTTAAAGTTGTTAATGAAAGTGAATATTTTTACTATGGGATAACAAACGGTTTCAAGGTTTACTCTCCAGATGGTGCACAGTGGGGAAAAATCATCGGTGAAACTGTACAACCTCTATCATTTTGGTATAGCTTATTCGATTTAGTGTATTCAATCGGTTTTAATTACAATGATGGGATTACACCAGATACAATAAGTTACGGCGGAGCATCACTATTCGGTTCCGGATTACCACCTAACTTCAATCAACAATCTTATATAATTAAAATTGGTCCAATACATCCAAATCAAACAGGTAAAACAATATGTATCGATTCAACATTTTACACTCCAACAGGGCTATGGCATTGGACAAATTCTAGTGGTGGATACATTCCTCAATGGGGGGGGCCATATTGTTATACTATTGAAAACATCACCAGAACATGGCATGTCTCATTAGATGGAAATGGTGATTTTACAACAATCCAATCTGCTCTAAATGCTGCTAATCATTTTGATACAGTACTTGTAGCTCCTGGAACTTATACTGGACCATTAAATACAGAGTTAGATTTTAATAACAAAAAACTCTATTTAATTTCTGAAGAAGGTCCTGAATCAACTATAATTGATTGTCAGGATACATACCAAGGATTCGTGTTTACCGCTCTTGCAGAATCTCTTGTTGTAGTTGAAGGATTTACTATTACCAATGGATACAATTCAGGTGGTGGTGGTGGAATCAAAATCATCAACTCATCACCTATATTTAAAAACTGTATAATCTCTGATTGTCATTCGGGAGTTTACCACGGTGGAGGAATTCAAATCCAAGGTGAGTTATCCGCTCCTTTGTTTCAAAATTGTACTATAAAAAATAACACTGCAAATACTTCGGGAGCTGGGGCTTTTATTGGCGGACAAGCTACTCCTATCTTTGAATCTTGTCTTTTTGTGAATAATGAATCCTACGAAGGAAGCGCCGCTACGGTTATACAAGCATCTCCTACTTTCAGAAATTGTACAATGGTAAATAACCAAAGTACTTATACGACAATATATGTACTTGCAACAAGCTATCCGGTTTTCGAAAACAATATCATTGCATATAATACCGGCTATCCGATAGTCCTTTCAGCAGGTCCAAACAATTGGCCAAATTACCCTCTGTTTCAGTGTAACAATTTTTATGGGAATTCAAGAGGTGACTGGGGATACGAACTTGCACCTTATTTCGGAGTCGATGGCAATATATCCGAAAATCCTTACTTCTGTGACACTACTAACAATTTATTTACACTCGGTTCAATCTCTTCATGTCTCCCGGAAAACAACTCCTGCAATCAACTCATTGGTGCTTTTGGACAAGGGTGTGAGATTTACCTGAATCGCATATTTCCTAATCCTGTTCACCTACTCAAAGCATTTAACATAAACAATGAACTAATAAATCTTATATCTTCAGACTTACCTGAAGGTTATTCTTCAGCAGAAATAAATACAGGTTCAATTCTCATCAATGGTACTTTGTCACCAGATTCTGTCAATTTATTCTCCACCCATCCAGCAGTAGCAGGAGAAGGACTCCTGTTAAAAATCTCTGCTAACCATTTCATCCTCTCCTACGGATTCCTCTACGATGTGACCGAACAAGAATATACTATTTCCGGAGAAATGAATGATGGGACACCATTTGAAATTATGTCGGATTTCACTTTTGTGGGACATCGCTCCGGTGATGTCAATCTTGACGGAACTGTTGATATTTCCGACTTGGTTTACGCAGTGGGGATATTTTTCGACGGTGCCACTCCCCCGGCTCGGGATGAAGCTATTGATATAGATCGCAACGGCATAATCGATATCGGAGATATTGTTAAGCTGGTTGATTATATGTTCTAGGTTGAGCAGGTCGGAACCCCCGTGGTTCCGACATTGAGTAGCCACCCCTTTATCTAAATTTGAGTAGCCCACCCTATGGGGTGGGTTTCTGTTCCAATTGTGAGCGGCAGACGCCCTCGTCTGCCCTTCCAAACTGTCACACTGAGCTTGTCGAGGTGTGCTCCTTATAGGTATAAAGAGTAAAAACACCCATTTGGATGCACAGCCATTATCACATTCCACCCGCAAATCATGCGACTTATCTCAATCAATCTTGACAGCGGATAATTCTGACTTATATTTTACACAGTTATAGCGTATATCTATAGTAATCACAACAGAATGGTCAAAGTCTCTCCCTTTGACAGGAAAATAACAGAACAATATAAAATACCGCTAAATGGGAACTCTAATCATGGAGGGCAGTCTATGAAGTGACAATGTCTTTTGCAGTATGGAATAACGCAAAAGACAGCTAATGCGATGAAACGTAATTGTTTACAAACTGAAATCGCTTATTTTGAAACCGGCCAGACACAGCTTGAGAAAATCGGTTTCAAAATGGTCCAAAACAGGGTGATTTCAATTTAAAAAATTCCGTAAAACGACAAACCCGACAGAATCCCTTATCTGTCGGGTTTTTTTATCTCTTCAATTAATCGGCTTCTCCCCATACTTTCTCCTTACCGCTGTCTTAAAACTAATCAGAAACAATACAATTTCCCACTAAATTACCATCCTAACCCCTTATAAATAAACAGTATAACTTTGACAACGAAGAATTTTTCATCAACGGCACCAAGCTTGCACTATCTGAGGTCAGTAATAAAACAGAACAATGAAAAGATTGGACGGTACGTTATGAAAGTTAAATTTGTTCTTACCATGGATGACCTTGTTGTCAACGAGAACGAGATCGATCAGCTGGTTTTAGACTGGGAATCTGATGTTAACCAGGAAGAGATTTTAGAGCTGTCCCATAACTGGATAACTTCTAAAAATTTCCTGACCAAACGGATGGACGGTCTCACCCGGGTCGGCGAATCATCTTTGACAATAGAACCATTGGAAGAGGAAGAAGATGCTCAATACTGAAATATTGACAACAGCCAAAACATACTTTGACCAGGCATCGGTAAAGGCTGACGAATACTCCGGGCTTCTCACCGAAGCACAACGTCTGATAGTTGAAAACTTCGGACAGACCGGACTGTACGCCGCCTATATCATGGTTGCCGCTTTGACTCTTTTTGTCCTTTCGAAACTTGTCAAACTGACTTTTTCGACCCTGAAATATCTGGTTCTTCCAGCCTTTGTTTTGGCATTTGCCGGCTCTTTTTTCGTCCCATATTCATTTACGGCACTCCTTCCGGTGACCGTATCAGTATGCTCACTACTTTTACTTTTTAAGGGATAATCCAGATATCTGACGGATTATCCCTATATATTTCCCTCTTTTTCAATTCTTAAATAATTTTTCAATTCCTTAAATCATTACTGACAAACTACTTACGCCGACCGAACAGTTCGGCAAAGCAGTTGCAATGTATCCGGGCATAATGAGTATACCAAATCTAAACATTGGTTGGTAAAGGATTTTAAATGGATGAAAAACATTGTATAAACTGCAGCCAGTCGCTGGAACTAAGAAGCGGCGTATGGGTCTGTAAAAACTGCAACTCAAATGAGCTTGCTTATACCGAGCTGTTCCATAACGAACAAGCTTCGGATGAATATATTTTTATCGAATGCCCCGGTGCAACGCTGTATAAAGACGGTACCAACGAAGTTGAACAGGGCGTCAAATTCTTAGACAGAGATAACCCGCAAAAGGGTTATGAAATAATTGGTAAAGCGGTATATGCACCAACTCACAACAAACGAAGAAGGATCAAAAGAGATGCCGTTCACAGCATCTGTCGCTGCCAGGGATGTCAGGATTATACCGTGAGACTGCGCAGACGTGAAGGGGCAGACTTCTTTATCCCTTCGACAAAATACCCGGGAAGAAAAAAATTAAAGACGGTTGAACATGTCGCTTATGAACCGTAAACAAAAACTTCGTTTATCAATTAAGAGTGAGAGATATCGGTAGGACGAGCAGATAAAAAATTTCACTGAACTCTTTCTCATGCACACGTAGTAGTTAAGCCCTGCTTTTTTAGCAGGGTTTTTTTATGGCTTTTTATTGGGTCCGAATTCATTGATGGTTTGCCGGTACAGAGTCAATGCATCATTGGCACGGTAAGGATTATCGAGAGTCGCTTTTTCGTAGTACTTCATTGCAAGAGACGTTAAGCCCGCATCGTTTTGCAAAAGCCCGGCTGCCTGAACAATCTGACCGCAATGCATCTGCACAAAAAAGTCGGTAGGATATTTTCCGGCAAGATCAAGAATCGCTGCCACAGACTCTTTGTACTGTTTTGTTCTGAACAAAGCATCGGCAAGGATCAATCCGGATGATTTTGTCATTGAATTCTGTTCATGAAATTTGTCTATATAAAATAAAGCTGAATCACTGTTGTTTGAAAAATAGTAATAAGCTGCGTGTTCATAAACAGTCGGCACATACCGAAGCGCTTCCTGATTTCCGAACAGATTAAAAATATTATATACTTTTACTTCAACATTTCTCACCCAGAGAGAAGTCACCGGAATCATCTGGCGAAACCGGGGATATTGCTGTTGAATCTGAGTGAGGATTGATGTTTCAATTACAAGGTGAGTTACCGGATTATCATGAAACAGTTTTGCAACATCATCCCTGAGTCCGAACTGATGAATAAATGTTTTATGATTATTATTGATTGTCAGTAAAGGAGCATACCCGCCGGAGATAACAGCACCATTGCCAATTATTTTAGCAATTTCATTATTAGCTTCGACGATATTATAATTTTGCTGTTCTGTTAATTTAGAGTAAATCATATCTCCGTTTATCAATACTGAGAAAATGACTACTACTATCAGTAACCTTGTTTTCACTTTTGCTGACAATTCTGATTTCTGTTTCATTAAGGAGACTCTTAGCAGATAAGCCAACAACAATGCACCCGGTAATGTCGTATATGTCAACAGTGTCGCAGGTGCCTGATTTATAAAAAATATCCGGACTAAGATATGAAATAATGCAAACCAGAGAATCAATGTAAGGAGGATATAGTTTTTCCATGAATGATCAGACTTTGATTTTTTAATAGCTTTTACCTGGGATTTTATGATGGAAAGTGATGCAATGAGAATCATTGGAATCATGACAATCGCATACCTGATTGGTGAATAATTTATCGCCATAAAAACAAGATAATACATCCCAATCATTAAAATTGAAAAGACTGTTGATTTCGGAAACTGTGAGAATCTCCGACCTGAAGTAATTTCTGCAGTGTAAATGTATCCGGCAATGAGTATGAACAGTACAAAATCAATGTTAATAAAAAAGAAGCGGTTGTATAAACCATAAGAGATCAGATACTCAAAAAGATTATACGGCATAGACAGAATTTTCGGCATTCCCCGCAGTGAATATGTCTGATCTGTCATATATCCAAACGCATTCTGGTAAGCAGAACCGTATAAAATGAAAATCAATAGTATAGATGAAAGGATCGCTGAAATACTCAGAACTCCTATAGCTTTCCCTCTTTTATCCTCATTGCTGAAAAAGATTGCTGCTGCTGTCACAGGAAATAAAAAGATACCAAACAATTTTCCTGTAAACGCAGCCAGTGCTATGACAACACCGGAAAGTACCAGGTTCCAAATTTTAGTGCTCCAATAAGTATAGAGAAAGAAAAGTAGACCGGTATAAAAAAGCAGTCCATTTTCCAGATACGGCACCCGGGCATGGACGATGAGTGAGCTGTTTAACAGATATAACATTGTGAATATTAAAATAATTAGGGGACTATGATCTTTCCATAATGCGAGAATAAAAAATAAAAGACCAAGCAGACTCAGAATTACTCCGACTGTGTTCGCCGACACCAATGAGACCGATGTCAGACTAAAAACGAAATAAGAAACGAGTGAGACTATACTATGCTGGAATACCGTCCATCGGGGATCATCATACGGATTAAAAGAGCCAAATAGAATTTTATTGCGGGCATGATAAACATAGTGATGTGGGTCAGTTGAAAGGGATTGCCCGATTCCGGAATAGTTCATTACCGGGTCGACGTCAAGATTCGAAAACCAAAAAACAGCACCTACAATTACAACCAAAACAATACAACATATATAGATTATTGTAGATTTGGCAGGCAAATTTATAAACCTTTATATTCTTTGTTTTTGTAGAGCGTTTCTGCGTTAGTACTGAAACTATGGGTAAATCCTACCATAAATACTACAAAGAAAAATCAGCAAACACAATCGTTTTAGGGAAAATTCCTTAACTTTTCACATTCCAAACAGGGAAACATTTATGAAACCAGAGCGTATATGAACCAAACTGAAATTACGGAGAAAAAAATCATGAAGCAATTATCAATCATTCTTATTTTAGCACTTATGGTAAGTTCAGCTGTCCAGGCGGATGGACTATTTGGACTTTTTAAGGACCGCGTAAAAGGCTCCGGGGACATTACTTCAGAATCACGTGACATCTCTGAATTTGAAAGAATTAAATCAACCGGATCTTTTGATATTTATGTTGATGTCGGACCGGAACCATCATTGACAATTACATTTGATGACAACCTGATTGAACTTATTGAAACCGATGTATCCGGTAAAACTCTCTATATTGACTCCGATGCCTCATTCCGGTCTAAATATAACTGTAAAATCGAAATCACTGTCCCTTCTCTTGAATATGTGAAACTCTCCGGTTCGGGCGATGTTGTCGTAAACAACTTAAAAGCGGAATTTTTCGAATACGCTGTTTCCGGCTCCGGTGATCTTTCAGCCAGTGGCGAAGTCAAAGAACTCGAACTAACTATTTCCGGTTCAGGTGATATTGACGTCAGAGAGCTCAAAGCTGAAGATGTCTATGCCAAGATATCCGGCTCCGGAGATATTAAGCTGTATGCCTCTAATCTGCTTGATGGACATATCTCAGGTTCCGGTGATATAACTTACTACGGCAACCCTAAACATGTCGACCGGATGATCTCAGGTTCCGGCTCAATGCGGAAAAAAAGATAACTTAATTTCAGTTAATTTTTACATACATCCTCCTTAAAATCAGCGGATTTTCCGCTGATTTTTTTTATATGATAATTGTTGAAAAAAACAGGCATCACAAGCTCGTATTTCGTTATCATTCAATAACTTATATTCAGTTTTTTGCTTGCAAACTGTATTAAAAACTGCTATCTTAAAGAGATATGGTATTTTAAGATTTTATAAACTATTTTACCACTTTAAAAGATGGAAAAAAAGAGACAACCCAAACCAATCTCCGGAATAATCGGCAAAATTTTCCACTCATTTGGCCTGACTTCGAATTATAACGGCTGGATGGTTGTTGATAAATGGGATAAAATTGTCGGCAAAGAGATTGCTCAGCGGGCTCAGGCTGTCAGATTTGATGATGAGACCCTGTTTGTTGTTGTCGAGGATGATTCATGGAGACAGGAGATTTCTATGAAAATCGATGAAATTCTTACATCCATCCAAAGTCAGCCATACGGTCGTACGGTAAAACAGATTCGTTTGATAAAAATGCGAAAGGATATATAGATGGCTACCAAAGAAAAAGAAGTGAAAGCCAAAAAAGAAGTTGCCGGCGGACATAAATATGACGCTAAAGATATTAAAGTTCTCGAAGGACTCGAGGCGGTTCGCAAAAGACCCGCTATGTACATCGGTGATGTCGGACAGCGCGGACTTCACCACTGTATTTATGAGGTCGTAGATAATTCCGTTGATGAAGCTCTTGCCGGATACTGTGATAAGATTATTGTAGAAATAGGCAATGATGGTTCTATCACCGTAACCGATAACGGCCGCGGTATTCCTGTTGAATTGCATCCCGAATTGAAAGTTTCAGCTCTTGAAGTTGTTATGACCACATTACATGCCGGAGGAAAATTTGATCATGAATCATATAAAGTTTCTGGTGGTCTGCATGGTGTTGGTGTCTCCGTTGTAAACGCTCTCTCTGAATGGTGCTGGGTCGAAGTTACTCGCAATGGTGAAGTCTATCGTCAGGATTACAAAATCGGTGTAGCTCAGTCTAAAGTAAAAAAAGTTGGTAAAAAGAAAACTTCCGGTACTAAAACAAGCTGGTATCCTGATTTTAACATTTTCAAAAAATCTGAATACAAGTTTGATATTGTTGCCTCTCGCCTCAGAGAACTTGCATTTTTAAATCAAGGTCTGACAATTATTCTGAAAGATCACCGCACCGATAAAGAAGTTACTTTCTGTTACAAAGGCGGACTTTCCTCGTTTGTTGAATATTTAAATGAAAGTAAAACACCGATATTCAAAAAACCGATACATTTCCAAAAAGAAAAAGATGATATTGAAGTTGAAATTGCCATACAGTACAATGACAGTTATGCTGAATCGGTTTACTCCTATGTAAATAATATCAATACTATCGAAGGTGGAACCCATCTTTCCGGCTTTCGGGCAGCGTTGACCCGTTCGATAAATAACTATGCTTCAAAAAACAATGTCCTCAAAAAGAAAAACATCACTCTCGTAGGTGATGACTCCCGTGAAGGTTTGACCGCTGTTATATCGGTCAAAGTCCGCGATCCTCAGTTTGAAGGACAGACAAAAACAAAACTTGGTAATTCCGAAGCCCGCTCAGCTGTTGAACAGGTAACCAACGAATTTTTAGGTGACTATTTTGAAGAGAACCCCTCGGTTGCCAAAAAGATTATCGAAAAACTGGTACAGGCGGCTACCGCTCGTGAAGCTGCAAGAAAAGCAAAAGAGTTAACCCGGCGTAAATCAGCACTCGATTCAGCATCCCTCCCCGGAAAACTTGCTGACTGTTCTCTGCGTGACCCTGAGGAGTGTGAACTTTACATCGTTGAGGGTGACTCTGCAGGAGGTTCCGCAAAACAGGGACGTGACCGAAGATTCCAGGCTATCTTACCGTTGCGCGGAAAAATTCTAAACGTTGAAAAAGCTCGGATTGATAAAATACTTTCCAACAACGAAGTTCGTGCAATGATTACCGCTCTTGGTTGCGGAGTCGGTGATGAATTTGATGTCTCAAAACTTCGGTATCACAAAATCATCATCATGACTGATGCTGATATCGATGGAGCTCATATCCGTACCCTTATCCTGACATTCTTCTTCAGATATATGCGTGCTTTGATCGATAACAGTAATGTCTATATTGCCCAGCCGCCTCTCTTCAGAGTTAAACAAGGCCGGTCTGAGCAGTATGCCTATTCGGATGAAGAAAAAGATAAACTCGTTAAACAGCTGAAAAGCAAAACCGGTCTTTCAATATCGAGGTACAAAGGTCTTGGTGAAATGAATCCGGAACAGCTCTGGAAAACGACCATGGATCCCGAAGTCCGCACCCTGCTTCAGGTCACGATCGATGATGCAGCCGAAGCTGACCATCTTTTCTCGGTACTTATGGGTTCTGAAACAAATCCGCGAGCTGAATTTATTCAGCAAAACGCTCAGTACGTTCGAAATTTAGATATCTAAGAATCAGAGAGATAAAATCAAACGGAACTCAATTGAGTTCCGTTTTTTATATATTCAAAAATTAAAACGAATAAGGTCAAACATGAAAAAGATATTTATCATTTTAGGAATTTTATGTCTCTCAGCAGGCTTAGCATTTAGCAGTGAATCTGATTCAAAGGATGATACCGGAGATAAAGCAATCGAGCTGTATAACTCAGGTGTTGCTCACATGGACAAAGCGAAAGATATAATAGCAGTGGGTGATTCAGCCTTCGCATATAACTATCGTGCGACCTCAGATGCCAAAGCTACCAAAGAATATGAAAAAGCTATCGTTGATTTTAAAGATGCGTTAAAGCTGAAGCCTGATATGAAAGAAGCTTATAACAATCTTGGCTATTGTTACCGGAAAATAGGAAAACTTGAGTTGTCGTATAAAAATTATATGCGGGCATTAAAGTTCGATCCAAACTTTGCCTAGGCTATTGAGTATTTAGGTGAGACATATCTTGCGATGGATTCACTTGGCAGTGCGATGAACAACCTCAAACAGTTAACCGAACTTAAATCACCGTACGCGGACACACTCTCCAAAGCGATTGAGACATACAAGC
>QQUK01000334.1 GCA_008501655.1 Calditrichota bacterium | reverse complement strand
GGTAACTTCAGCAGCAGCAATAATTTTTTTCATGTCAAGATACGATTCCATCGGAGATGGAGGACCGATACAGACATCCTCATCAGCAAATCGTACATGGAGGGCGTCCCGATCAGCTTCGGAATAGACCGCAACTGTTTGTAAGCCTAATTCCTTACAGGCTCTGATCACCCGCAATGCGATTTCGCCGCGGTTTGCAATTAAGACTTTATTAAACAATAGATTTCCTCAATATTTCTAATCGCTTTTTACATTCTAAATTAGTTCGCAATATATGGAAAAGAGTCCTTCAAAACAACCGATAATATCGGTTTTTCGACCTCTTTTTTTATGTATAAAGTATTGAGAGATATAGAGTAAGTGAACTAAAACAAAAAAAAGCCAAAAGCTGTTTTGCTTTTGGCTTTTCTAAATCATTATTATCTAAATATTGGCTAATATTTCGTAAAATCGTTTGAATCTAAAGAATCCTCTTCAACCGGACCATCGTTACCTTCAGCACCATCCTGCCACCGTTCAGCCGAACCGGTAATACCGCGGAGACGGAGATCGAAATCATCAGGATTCGAAGCGTTTGCGATAGCATCTTCAAACGAGATGAGACTCTGTTTGTACAGATTCATAATCGACTGGTCAAAAGTCTGCATACCGTACTGCACACCACCGGACTCCATCAGATCGTAAATATCAGCTGCTTTTTGCGGGTCCAGAATACATTCTTTAATTGCACCGGAGTTAAACATTACTTCAACAGCCGGTACTCGACCGGGCTGATCAGAACGCGGAACAAGACGCTGACAGACGATTGCTTTAAGCGTACCGGCAAGAAGCAGACGAATCTGGTCATGCTGATGCGGCGGGAAAAATGATACAATACGGGTGATTGTTTCAATGACATTCATCGTATGCAGGGTTGTTAAAACGAGGTGACCGGTATCAGCAGCGGTCAATGCAATTGACATCGTTTCAAGATCACGGACCTCACCGATAAGAATTGTATCCGGATCCTGACGGAAAGCATGACGGAGTGCTGATGCAAATGTATCAGTATCACCACCGACTTCTCTCTGTGAGATTATTGATTTTTTATCTCTGTAAATATACTCGATAGGGTCTTCGACAGTGAGAATATTATCAGCACGATTAGCATTCATATCTTCAATCATCGATGCGAGTGTTGTCGATTTACCGGAACCGGTAGTACCGGTGATAATAACAAGACCGCGTCTTTCTTTGGCAAGTTTCTGGAGAGAATCAGGGAGATGCAGATCGCTAAAAGTGGGAACGGTCGTGTTTACCGCACGGATAGCGACACCGGTGGTACCGCGCTGTTTAAATAGATTGATACGGAAACGCCCAAGCTTTGCTACAGAAAGAGCAAGGTCCATTTCATTTTTTCTAAAAAACCGTTCGCGTTGTTTTTCATTTAATATTTGAGAAACGATCTGATCCATGAGATCAATAGTGACAGGCTCAGTCGCCATCTGGACAAGCTTACCATTCACACGAATATGAGGACGAATTCCGACTCTGATGTGCAAATCAGAAGATTTCTGGTTGAGCATTTCAACCAACATCTGTTTTAATGTCATGGAAATCCCTTTCCGAAAAAATTAAATTAACCGTTCGGGTCTATTAAAAACAGAGTTTGTCCGTATTCTACCGGTTGAGCATTTTCAACCATTACTTTTGCAATTCGTCCGGAGACTTCAGATTCGATTTCATTCATCAATTTCATTGCTTCAACAATACAGACAACCTGTCCGACATTTACTTTCTGGTTTAAAGAAACATACGGGTCAGCATCCGGAGAAGGAGCTTCATAGTAAGTTCCGACCATTGGTGATGTTATCGGCACTAAGTTGTCAGAACTTGATTCTGCTGTATCTGCTTGTGGTGCTGCGGCTTGAGGGGCTGCAACCGGAGCCGGCTGTGGTGCCGGAGCTGCTGCTGGCTGAGCGTAGTGAACTACCTGTCCACTTCCGTTAGCATTTTGAGAATTTAAGCGATGAATGATTTTGACTTTTTTACCCCAACTGGAGACTTCTAAAGATTCGATTTCAGAGTCTTCAACGAGTTTTATCAATTTTTTTATATAATTTTCGTTCATTTTTCCCCACCAGAAATAGAGGTTCCATTCTTCCTGTGCTGCTATTTATATGATTTCAAAATTACACAACTATTCATAATACACGAATTAATTTACAGTTCCAACAAATTTTTTGGTGATTTATTCAGTACTCTGCCGCCACTTCTGGTGACAACAACATCATCTTCAATTCGAACTCCACCCCATTTTGAGATATAAATCCCCGGTTCGACAGTTACCACGTTGTTAGGCATTAACTTATCATCAGAAATCGGTGACAATCTCGGTCCGACATGAACATAAAATCCGATACCATGACCGGTTCCATGACCAAAATTCTTCCCATATCCGGCTTTCGTTATGATTTTACGGCAGGCATCATCAACCGCTTTCCCGGTTACTCCTGCTTTAACTTTTCTCACACCGGCTTTTTGTGCTTTGAGAACCAGATTGTAAATCTTCTTCTGCTTCGCATCAGCTTTCCCAACACAGACCGTCCGGGTCATATCAGAAACATAGCCATTTACAGTTGCTCCAAAATCGAAAGTAACAAAGTCACCTTTTTTAACTTTTTTCAAGGAAGCGATACCATGCGGTAAAGCAGAACGGTATCCTGAAGCTATAATAGTTTCAAAGGCAGGTTTTTCTGAACCAAGCATTTTCATCTGGTACTCAAGTTCAGCTGCAATCTCAGATTCCCTGACACCGGGAGTAACTATTTGTAATACTCTCGAAAATGCGGTATCAGCGATTTCACATGCTTTGGTTATCGATACGATTTCATCTTTCTCTTTGACCCAGCCAAGTTGATTGGTCAGATTGTCAGCATCAACAAAAAGTGCTTTTGGAAAACATGATTCGAATTGATTCAGTTCTGCAATAGTTGTATAACTTCCGCTGTATCCGAGTTTGGTGTTTACTTTACTTAATTTTGGTGAATCAGCAACAGCTTTGATATAATCACCACCGGAGTTCATGATAACTTTGGCACCTTTGACCTGTTTGCCAGCCTGGTCCTTGTATCTGAAATCAGTTATAAAATCAGCTGATGTTTGGGTGACGACAAGTACTCCGGATGAACCGGTAAACCCGCAGAGATATCTGACAAAATCCATATGTGTTACAATCAATCCGTCGAGATTTTGTTTTTTCAA
>QQUK01000176.1 GCA_008501655.1 Calditrichota bacterium | reverse complement strand
ATTGCGGGATGATATTACCGGCGACATTCGAAATCATTTTCAGACTATCATCAATGAAACGGAACTTGCTGCTCAATATCTCAAAGATGCTCTTGGTAAATTCTCATCATCAAAAGGGGATGTAACCACAATAAAACAAACATCATTTCATTCTATTATTGAAGATTTATTGAATAAAAATCATATTTCAGACCGGACATTTTTATACGGTGGTTCTCCCAGAGAGATTGTAACTAAATTTAATGATGAACATTCTATTGAAATTGCTGATGATATTGTTATTAGTCTGTTTCAGGAGACCTTAAACCGATTTGCTTCAACTATGGATGAAGATGATATCATTACGATTAAAACATATTTACATGGTAATTATTACTACTGTGATATTTCCCGTCATCATAAAAATTTCCCTGCTGTTGATGATGTCTCCCGGTTTGGTGAATATAAAACAGCTGCAGAGATTGTTTCAATACGACCAACCGACCGGTTTTTAGAACATATCAGAAATGAAAACTGTTTTTATACATATGATAAACTTTCCGTAAATCCATCCTATCTATCTTTTAAATTTCCTACAGGAAGTCTCAAAGCTCAAAAATCAGAACCGGTTGATAAACTTAAGATCCTCGCTATTGACGACCAGACGGTCATTCTTGACCTTATTAAAGCTATGTGTCTGTCATTGGGATATAGCATAGACCTTGCTGAAAATGGGGAGATAGGTGAGAAGATGGCATTAGAAAACGACTATGATCTGATTCTGACAGATTTAGCCATGCCCGGAAAATCCGGTATTGAAGTCGCAACTGAAGTTCACCGGCAGAAACCGCAAATCCCGATTATTCTCATAACCGGCTGGGAAGTCGATTTAAGCGATGAAAAGCTGAATCAGGCTGGAATTTCAAAAGTACTATACAAACCGTTTCGAATTGAACAGCTGACCGAAGAAATACAGTCCTTTTTTCACTCAAAATCTCAGTTCTAAACTAATTTTTGTCCTTTAAAAGCCGATATAATCTGTATAGGTGATATATGGATAAAATACAGATATTAGAGCAATTAAATTCAGATAAAAATCTGCTTTCACTTCCACAGGTACTTGCAGAAATTATTACCGAAACCACAAAAGATGATGTCAGTCCGGAGAAACTGGGTAATATTATATTAAAAGACCCGTCCTTAACCGGTAAAATCCTTAAAATGGCGAACTCCTCTTTTTATAATCGCTATATGGAGATTAAAACCGTCCATCAGGCAATTTCGATGATGGGGGTGACAACGGTAAAATGTCTCGCACTTTCTGCATCGATTTTTCATCCGGAAAAAATATCAAAATCTACTTTGATAGAGCCAAAGGAATTTTTCTCATATATCTTATCTGTTGCTGCAGCATCAAAACGTATTGCTTCTGAAATTGAATTTAAATCTATTGAAGAGGCATTTGTGGCAGGTCTTCTGCATGACATCGGGCATCTTTTTATTATGACAAAATATCCAAATGAGATGAACGAAATCCTAAAACTTGTATCATGCGGTAAGTCATTAACTGAAGCTGAAAAAGAAGTACTTGGGATCGATCATTCGGAACTATCTTCCCATATCGCAAGAAACTGGAAGATTCCGGAAGAGATTGTTGAATCAATTGATAATCATCACAGTTATACCTCTTTGGATGATCATAAACTTAAAAATATCGTCAAACTTGCAGTGTTATTGACAAGGGACGGCTTCACAGAGTTCCAGGTACCCCTTCAGGAAAGACTGAGAGGTATAAGTCTAATAGCTCGGAAGCTTGATGTTTCACAAGAACAAATCGATAATATTTCATCATCTCTTTTAACAGATACTTATGAAATCGCTCAATACCTCGGAATAGATATCGGGGATATCGAACAGATTCTTTCCACTGCAAATCAGGAGATATGGAAATCATATATCTTGATAGAGAATCTATTTAAAGAAAGACAGCAGTTAAGTGAGAGTTTATTGAATGAAGAGAGAGAACGTGGTGCGATAGAATCCAAAAACATCGCGATGGCAACTCTTTCGCATTATCTGAATAATGCAACGATGGCAATTTTCGGACGAACTCAAATTTTGAAAATGCGTTTAGAAAAATCACAAACCGAAAAGATTTTGGAATCTCTTCCACAGGAAATCGAAAAAATCGATGCATCAATTAAGAAGATTGTCGCGGTCATTGAAGAGATGAAAGATGTCTCACCGATTGACCAGAAGAAATTTGATCATATGTCGAAAGCGATGAATATAGACGATCTGATTAAAAAACGGCTTGAAAAAATAGGAAATAATTTCCTCTCCGAAGAAATCGGAGTACCTCAGTAATTGCTCATTGACCATCAATATAAAACGCAGTATCATTTGATATGGTAAATTTTCTGACATCAGGCGAATCTCACGGTAAACAGCTGACTGTCATTATTGACGGATTTCCGGCTGGTTATCCTTTTGATTTGGATAAACTTAATTTTCAATTAGCCCGCCGACAAAAAGGGTATGGTCGCGGCGGACGTATGAAAATCGAAACTGACCGTGTAGAAATTTTATCCGGGATAAGAAATTCGAAAACACTCGGGTCTCCGATTACTTTTGCTGTCAAAAATAAAGATTGGGAAAACTGGACAAAAATTATGCACCCGGTCGATCCGATTTCCGCTGATTTGAATTTGAAAGAAAAACGTCTTGCCTATGAAACGACCTATCCTCGTCCGGGACATGCTGATCTTTCAGGCGGGATAAAATTTAATCATAAAGATTTCAGAAATATTTTAGAACGTGCATCAGCAAGGGAAACTGCCGCACGGGTTGCAGTCGGTTCTCTGCTAAGGCAGTTTATGGAATATTTTGATATTCAGATTGCATCCCACGTTGTATCGATCGGTTCCGTAGAGCTTCCCGGAGACTATAAATTGCCGGAAATCGATGAACTCAGAGAAATTACTGAAAACTCTGAAGTCCGCTGTGTAGATAAAGAGATTGAAGCCAAAATGATTGCTGAAATCAAAGATGCTAAGAAAAAACGGGATTCTCTTGGGGGTGTAGCTGAAATCATCGTTAAAAATCTTCCTGCTGGTCTGGGTGGTTTTTCACAGCCGGAACAGAGACTTGACTCACTCATAGCAGCTGCAATTATGGCGGTACCTTCAGTAAAAGGCTTTGAAATCGGGTTAGGTTTCCAGTCTGCAAAAATCAGGGGCTCAGATGTTCATGATGAAATCTTCTATAAAAAAGATTCCAATCCGCGAAAAAAAGATTTTTTCCGGAAGACTAATAATGCCGGTGGTATTGAAGGTGGTATGACAAACGGCGAAGATTTGATTATTCGGGCTGCGGCCAAACCGATATCGACTTTAAATAAGCCGTTACAGACCGTAGATGTTTTAACGAAAAAAGCCTGTGAGGCAATGGTCGAACGCACCGACAACTGTGTTGTTCCGGCAATGGGTGTTGTCAGTGAAGCCGCTATCGCAATAGTCATGGCTAACGCATTTATGAATAAGTTCGGATCAGATAATCTCTCGGAAATTGAAACAAATTTCCAAAACTATCTCAAAACAGAATATTAATTTTTTCCTTTTCTTAACGCTCTATTTTCTCTATTTTCCTATCAATATAATATCTTTGTAACTTGTTACATAATTGTAAAGGAGCCGATATGAAACGGAATTATATCTCAGGCAATATCAATGAACTATCAGTCGATAGTATTGTCTGGTTTGTTTCAGAGTTTAAAAATCTCACCGATAAAAATCTCAAAGCACTGGATACCTGCACGAACGGTGCATTACAACATATTGTCGAAACAGAAGAATTCAGTGGAAAAAACGGAGAGACTGCTGTACTCTTAAAACCGGATTGCTTTAAATCACAAAAAATAATTCTGCTTGGTGTCGGTGATAAAAAAAATCTTACCCATGACTCATTCCGTAAAGCATGCGGAATTCTTTCCAGGAAAAAATCCCTGACTCAATCAAAGTCAGTACTGTTTTACTTTGATAATTTTGAAGAAGCAGCATATTTTCAGGGAGCTATTGAAGGATATATCTTAGGTTCATTCAAACTCCTGGATTATAAATCAGGCGAGAGCAAAAAATCTAAAAACAAACTATCCCGATTTACGTTTGCTGTTGATAATAAACGGTTGCTAAGACGACTCGAAACAGCAGTTGAAAAAGGTATAACCATTGCCGAAGGTCAGGTCTTGGTGCGGACTCTTGGATTGACTCCGTCAAATTATTTTACTCCGAAAGATTTTGCTGCCAAAGCGCAGGAACTCGCTAAAAAATATAAATTCAAATGCAGGATTCTTGATGAAAATGCTATTGTCAAAGAAAAGATGGGTGCACTTTTAGCTGTTGCCAAAGGTTCCGATGAACCGCCCCGGTTCATCATTATGGAATATAACGGCGGTCGCAAAGGTACAGCACCGATTGTCTTAGTAGGTAAAGGTGTGACGTTTGATTCCGGTGGTATCTCTTTAAAACCGGGACTGAATATGCATGAAATGAAAGGTGATATGTGTGGTGCCGGGGTTGTGCTTGGTGCTATTTCTACCGCAGCAAGACTTGGTGTAAAACAGAATATTGTTGCTCTGATTCCGACAACGGAAAATATGCCGTCCGGTCATGCTACCAAACCGGGTGATATTCATGTCTCCCGCAAAGGACTGACAATCGAGAATATCAATACCGATGCAGAAGGTCGTTTGATTTTAGCAGATGCACTTGATTATGCCAATAAGTTTAATCCTCAGGCTGTTATAGATGTTGCGACACTGACTGGTGCCACTTTATACATCCTTGGGTATGCCGGTGCACCTATTATGGGGAATAACCAGAAACTTCTTGATAGAATCATGGATGCCTCAGATAACACAGCAGAAAAAACATGGCCGCTTCCAATTTGGGATGAACACCGTGAACAGATGAAATCATCGATTGCCGATCTTGTAAACTCCGGTGGACGTCCTGCAGGAACAATTGCAGCAGCCGCATTTTTAGAAAACTTTATAGGTGATTGGCCATGGGCACATATTGACATTGCCTATGTCGATGTTGAACCAGCCGGATCTGCATACACGCCTAAAGGTATTACCGGAATTGGAATGCGCCTGTTAGTTGATGTTTTGGAAAATTGGAAAAAACTTTAAATACTATTTTTTATCACCTTTTAAGAAAAAGCTGTTCTCAAAAGAGAACAGCTTTTTTTGTAAAGATAACCTTGATTAACTATGATTAATTCCTTTCTCTGAATGTGAAAGGAGAAAAGCATGATTAAATTGTCTATGATACTAATATTGTCTGCTTTTTTAAATATTTATTCAAGCAGTTTTGCATCAGAACCTATTTCTACAAAAATATATGTTGTTGATTCAATCGTAGTAACCGAACAGAGGGAAGAGACCGGTTTGTCACGGGTTCCGGTGAGTAAAGATAAGTTTAGTAAAGTTCTGCTCGGTAACGGAATCAATTTGATCCGCAAAGGAAGTTTTATCGCTCAGGATATCTATTCCGAAGGATTCAAGCGGGGTGATATTGAGGTTGTCATTGATGGTGAGAAATATCATTCAGCATGCCCCAATCGAATGGATTCTCCTCTTACCAGGATAAATCCGCTTGAAATGGATCGGATCTATTATTCAAAAGAGAATAACTCTATTAATACCGGTTTAGGTGGTGGTTTGGCAATCGAACGAATAAAACCAACTAACGTAACGTTAATAAAATCAGCATACAGTCAATCGTTAGCCTCTGAAGAGAGTAATGATTTTGCTTTCTCCTCTATGTATAATTCCTTCATGTTGAACGGAAGATATGCAACGGGTAAAGGGTATGAAAATGGTGACGGGAATTCTTTTGAAGACTTATACGGGTTTTCAGATAACCATTCTTATAAACTTGGTGAAATATCAGCCGTGAGATCTCACGGCGATTTTGTCTTGAGAGGTGCCTTTACATATTCAGACAATATCATGTTTCCCTATCTCCAGATGGATGAGCGGATCAACCGGATATATCATGGGTCGGTGAAATACAAGGAGTTTAAACTGTATACAAACTATACCGATCATATGATGGACAATCAGTTAAGAATCAGCAATATGTTGATGCGGACCGATGTGAACAATCTGACTATCGGATTGGTCCATGATAACTTTGAACTCCTGTATCGGAACTGGGATTCCGACAATATTATCCGTACCCCAATGGTGACCATTAATAATCACCTGATTCCCGATGTCCATTATTATTCTGCTACATATCAAAAGAAACATAAACTGAATAATTATAATATTTCTTATAAAGTAGGCGTTAAACAAGTTCATACCACCGATGCAGAAAATGTGAATCTCTATACCAATCTATATTCCGACGCCTCCGATGATGTCAGTCTTTACGCTTTTTCAATTAATGCAAACAGGATGTTTTCGCTGAAGCACAATATAGCATTTAAAATTAATACAGAAATTTCTGCTTCGGAACCGACCCTTGAACAGCTTTATATCTCCGTAAAAAAACCGATGGGTAAACCGATCTGGCTTGGTAATCCGACTCTTTCCCAACCAATTAAATATTCTCTCCGACCAACTTTGTATACCCGGTATTTTAACTTTTCAATCTATTCCCATTATGTCTCAGATTATATAACTTTTGCCAACAGGCAGGCAGCAAGTCAACATTATAAAACGTATCAGAATGTCGATGCCCTCCTTACCGGATTTATCTGGAACCTGAAATATAAAAACCTGCAGGTTACATCCGGCTACACATATGCTGAAAATAGAACATCAGATAAACCTTTGAGTGAAATTGCACCATTTTATCTGATAACATCACTTTCAACTCCGACATATAAGAATATCACTCTAACTGTTACACATACTTATAACGATGCCCAGACAAGAGTTGATGATGAGATGGATGAGTATCCGACATCATCATGGCAGACGTTTGACTTATCTTTGAATTATAAATACAAAGAATATCTGGTTGCACTCGAGATAGACAACATTCTTGATGAAACATATGCACAACATCTCTCTTATATGAGAGACCCGTTCGGCTCAGGGATTCCTGTAACCGACCCGGGACTGTCGATTCAATTAAATATCCTTACAAATTTTGAGTTATAAAAAAAGCCCGCTTATTTCAAGCAGGCTTTTTATGAATCATAAAAATTATACGTTCAAACTATTTTGACCAGGCTGGACCTTTATCAGGTCCGGGTCCGGTCAATCTCCGCAACCCGTTTCCGGTAATATCGACTATCCAGACTGACCCGTCAGTTGTTGAAAAAGTCATCCATTTAGAATCAGGAGACCATGACGGGGGATAGGTCATCATATAAGTACCCACCGGAGGCGGAGCTACAATATACTTCTCTTTTAAATCAGCAGAGATTATATATAAACCGGAGTTTGTCATATCTGAATCAATATAAGCAATCCATTTCCCGTCCGGAGACCATGCCGGAGCAATCATCCCTTTATGACGTTCAGCGGTTGCCATCAATGAATCCATATCCGCCATATATTCAGACGGAGAGAGGACAACCAAACCAAGCTGATTCTGTTTGTTAAAATAAACAGCTGCTAAATCACCATTCGCGTTCATTGTCGGTCTGGTGAGAAAGTTTTCGTAAAAAGACTGCCAGTCCTTTCTCAGCATCACTTCCGATGAACCATCAGGTTCAATTGTCATAACCTGATACTGAGGGGCAAACGCATCGACTATATTAGAATTCATATCTTTCCAGAAGACAATTTTAGAACCATCGGCAGCCCATTCCGGGTCACGGCTTCCAAGTCCTGATGTGATTCTGTACCAATACTGGGTATTGTTGGCATAAGCTGAATCAAGATATGCTATAAAGATATCATACAACTTATGCTGTCCGCCGAGATTATCGGGAGAACGGTAATTTACCTGACCTGACCGGGTGAAAGCAATCATCTTTCCATCAGGTGACCAGGAAAGGCGTCCGTCGGCATTACCGGAAGCACAGACTTTATACTGATTTTGTCCGGTTGCATCCATAGCCCAAATATCACCATTACGGATAAATGCGATTTTTCCGGTAGCTTTACCGATTGTGCCGGCTTTGGCAGCCGGTAATTTGTCTGCGGCAAATGCTGATACCGCTGAAAATGTTAAAATAAATGCTAATAATCTGATGCTAAACTTCATAGGTTTTTCTTCTCTTTTTTAATATAAGCCGGTTAATTGTTTGCTCTAAAATAGACGGAAAATCTTATGAGTCAACAAATTATTCCGGCTATCATTACAAGCTGAAAAATCTCTTAAATTCGACTTTTCCTCTGAATCCGGAGAAATCAAGGTCGACTCGGCCTTCTTCGTTCCCTGTAAATGAAGCTACGACTTCTTCGTCCTGGCTATTATACCAACCTACCTGATCAAAGTTCAGGTATAAATAGCTAAAATCAACACCTAAGTTAAGACCCCATAAATTGAGCGGATAGTCGGCTCCAAGCCCTAATTCAATAGAAGGACCGGAATCTTCGAAAGTTGAGTTTTCTGCTTCAGAGGTTGCTGTTGCAAGGTTCAGGTTACTGTATTCCTGCCACAAATCCCATTTAACCTGATAATAACCGACAGTAACACCGGAACGGAGTGCTAATGATTTCAACTCACCTGACTGTTCCGGTTTGTTATAGAAATAATACTGAACACCGGTCTGAATACCCCAGAGAGAAATATCTGATTGCGGGTTTTCGATAGTAGTTCCGGAAGGTGCATAAAAATAAGAACCGGAAAGCTGTTCACCCATGCCGCTCCAGACATCAAAGCCGAATGACCAGGCATATCTTTCTGAAAGGATAACCCCAAAGTCCATACCGAATGACAGTGGATCGTTGAGCCAGGAAAGGTTTCCTGAGTTAAAATTGTTGGACTCATAGTTGGCAAAATCATTATAGTCATTGTTACGGTTAATCCGGTTAAAATTTGTATGAACCGTAATGAAGGAAAGTTTCTGGACGTGGGTTTTTTCGTACCGGCTTAAAAATTTCTGAGTTAACTCTTCTTCGGTACCGTCGGCAAACGAAAGAGAACCAAGAGCGAAAACCGCTACTAAGCTTAATGTGATAAATAATTTGAAACGCATATTAAAACCTCCTAAAACATTAGATTGTTTGTATCTTATATTTATCTCCTATTATCGGAAGATTATGCGCTATCTTGATTTAAAAGAGGGTGGAGCGTCTGTAAATTGAATATTTATTTTAAGAAATATTGGTTTATGCAAAAGTGTATGATTTTTGAACAGGGGGTGAGATAATAGTTATTGTGCAAGCCAGACGTCCTCGTCTGGCGGTTTCAAAATTAGTTTGTTTTACCCTGTAGCACACCCCTTGGGGTCGGTTTCTGTTCAAAATAAAAAGGGTTTCACGACCAATCCACTGGATGCCCGCCTCCGCGGGCAAGGAGGAATAGAATCAATCCTCAAAATAACTACAGAATCTCACCAAATAAAAAGGCGGAACAGTCGTTCCGCCTTCGAAGTAATATGTAAATTTAAAAACTACATGTTCATTTTAATACTGCATCTCAGCAAGCTGGGAATACAGTTTCCATCTCCGGTCACAATCCTGCTGACCAAGTTTCGCCAGAAGTTTCGCTTTTTCCGGGTCCTGACCGATAAGTGAACGGTATCTGATTTCCGAATACGAATATTCTTCAAACGGCATCGATGGAGCTTTACTGTCAAGCTGCAGCGGGTTTTTACCAAGATCAATCAGATCCGGGTTGTAACGATACAACAACCAGTGACCCGATTTAACAGCTTTATCCTCTTGACCTAAACCGGTTGCCATATTGATACCATGAGCAATACAGTGAGAGTAGCAGATAACGATTGAAGGACCGTTATACCGTTCAGCTTCGACCATTGCTTTTACCGTCTGGTTATGGGAGGCGCCGATAGCACACTGAGCAACATAAACCGACCCGTATGACATCATCATCAGACCGAGGTCTTTTTTAGCCAGTGGTTTACCGCCGGCAGCAAACTTGGCGATAGACCCGCGCGGAGTTGCTTTGGACATCTGTCCACCGGTGTTTGAGTAGACTTCGGTATCAAGAACCAGCAGGTTGATATTTCTGCCGGAAGCGAGAACGTGGTCAAGACCGCCAAAACCGATATCATATGCCCAACCGTCACCACCGATAGCCCATACTGATTTTTTGACTAAGTAATTAGCAACGTTTTTAAGAGCGATTACTTTGTCATTCTCTTTCATGCCGTTCAGTTTGTCCAAAAGAGCTTTAACACGGTCGCGTTGCTCTTCGACTTCTTTCTGGTCAGACTGCGGATTATTGACAAATCCATCATACATATCCGGAGCAAGTTCTTTAACAAGTTCCAATGCATATATCTGAAGTTTATCCGCTGTCAGACGCATTCCCATACCGAATTCAGCATTATCTTCAAAGAGTGAGTTCGACCATGCCGGGCCAAGACCATCAGACCGCTGACAGTAAGGAGTTGTCGGGAGGTTACCACCATAAATAGATGAACAACCGGTTGCATTAGCACAGAGGGCTCGATCACCGAAAAGCTGAGTCATCAGTTTAATATATGGTGTTTCACCACAACCGGAACAGGCACCCGAGAATTCAAACAGAGGTTTGACAAACTGAGAACCTTTGGTTGTCTCTTTGTTAAAGAGCGCAATATCCGGGTCAGGGATTTCATTGATGAAATAATCCCAGTTCAGTTTGTCACGTTCACGGATAGGAGCCTGCGGATACATGTTGATTGCTTTGCGGTCTGTTTTGTTGCCTTCTTCATCTTTGGCAACGACCGGACAAGCTTGCACACAGATTTCACAACCAGTACAATCTTCAGGAGCAACCTGTAAAGTATACAGGAGTCCTTCAAACTGTTTGGTAGATGCATCGGTGTAAAGGAATTCTTCTGGTGCATTGTCTGCGAATTTTTTATCAAAGACTTTAGGTCTGATAGCAGCATGGGGACAGACTATCGAACAGATATTACACTGGATACAAGTATCTTTATCCCAGACTGGAATCTCAACAGCAATATTTCTTTTTTCATACTGCGTTGTTGAAGTAATGTAAGTACCATCAATCGGGAATGCTGAAACCGGAAGATTATCACCGCGTCCGGCAATGATTTCCGATGTAACTGTCTGAACAAAATCAGGAGCATGTGCCGGAACAATTGGCGGACGAACAGTTATCGAAGTTACTTTTCCAGGTATCTTGACTTCTTCGATTTTGTCAAGAGCACCATCAACAGCAGCAAAGTTCATGTTAACAACTTTGTCACCTTTGGCACCATACGTTTTGACAATCATATCTTTGATTGTTTTGATTGCCTGATCCTGTGGAAGGATACCTGAAATAGTGAAAAATGCTGTCTGCATAATCATATTAATGCGGGCACCAAGACCAAGTTCTTTGGCAAGTTTAATAGCGTCGATGACAAAGAACTTTGCTTTTTTGGCAATCAATTGTTCCTGGACTTCTTTAGGTAAAGTATCCCAGATTTCAGCAGCAGAGAACGGAGCATTTAAAAGGAATGTTCCGCCTTCAACTAAGTTTTCGACCATTTCATACTTTTCAAGGAATGAAAAATTATGACATGCGACAAACTGAGCTCTGTTAATCAGATATGGTTTTCTGATTAAGTCCTTACCGAAACGGACATGGGAGACGGTGATTGCACCGGCTTTTTTTGAATCGTAAACAAAGTAGCCCTGTGCATAATTGTCTGTATTTTCACCGATAATTTTAATCGAGTTTTTATTAGCACCGACAGTACCATCAGCTCCGAGACCATAGAAAAGTCCCCGGAAATTGTCACCTTCAATCTCAAATGATTCATCAGAATCAAGCGAAGTCATTGTGACATCATCATTGATACCAACGGTGAAATGGTTTTTCGGAGTGGCTGCTTTGAGGTTGTCAAAGATTGCTTTTGCCATCGGCGGGTTGAATTCTTTTGAACCGAGACCATAACGCCCGCCGATAATCAGCGGATGAGTTTTGAACTTAGCAATACCAGTATCGAGAGCTTCGTTTACAGATGTCTGGACATCGGTGTAAAGCGGTTCACCAACTGAACCCGGCTCTTTGGTTCTGTCTAAAACAGCAATTTTTTTGACAGATGCCGGAAGTGCTTCAGCCAGATGTTTTGTAGAAAACGGACGATAGAGACGGACTTTTATCATACCGACTTTTTCGCCGTCAGCAACAAGCTGTTCAACGGTTTCCTGAACAACTTCGTTACCTGTGCCCATAACAATTACAACATGTTCGGCATCCGGATGTCCAAAGTAATCAAACAGTTTGTATTCCCGACCGACGATTTTAGCAAAATTGTCCATTGCTTTCTGGACGATATCAGGGGCGGCATCGTAAAATTTGTTTATGGTTTCTTTCGACTGGAAGAAAACATCCGGGTTCTGTGAAGTACCTTTTATAGTCGGATGGTCAGGGGAGAGCGAGCGAATTCTCTGGTTCGCAACCAGCTTTTCGTCAATCATTTCCCGCATATCGTCATGGGTGATCTCTTCGACTTTTTGTACTTCATGGGATGTTCTGAACCCATCAAAGAAATGAACAAAAGGGATTCTGCTTTCAAGCGTCGATGTCTGAGCGATTAAAGCGAGATCCATGACTTCCTGTACCGAACCTGAGGCAAGTAGCCCAAAACCGGTAGAA
>QQUK01000028.1 GCA_008501655.1 Calditrichota bacterium | reverse complement strand
GAAATACTTTTTTTTACTGCTTCTTGTTCATTTATCCATGGTTGAAATTCTTCAGGGGATAGATTATCAAACATTAAAAGTAAATTACTCAAATCACCTTTTGGATCAATAATAATTGCAGGAATTCCATCGATTGCTGCTTCCTCAAGAAGACCAACACATAATCCCGTTTTCCCACTACCAGTCATACCTACACATACAGCATGAGTACATAAATCCTTAGAATCATAAAGAATTAACGGTTCTTCAATTTTCTTTTCGGAGAGATTGTATTGTTTTCCTAAATAAAAAACGCCAAGCTTTTCAAAATCTGTCATAAAAAATTCCCTGCTTAAATACGTGAAGTTGTCCCTATTAGTGTTGAAGGATTGCTATCCGCAATCCTTCAAACAGATGTTGCAATGTATCGCAACATAGAGGGGGTCTTTATTAATTAATGTTTAATAATTTTAGGTAATTCTTTTGCGTGACTAACCCAAGTTTCTACAACGCTAACAACAGGAACTTTACGAACTAATTTCTTTTCATCGTTTAAACTAGCCATTGCTTGTTGTAAATTTTCAGGATTACGTTGAGCAAGTTCAGGAACAGTATCAACTCCTGCAGCTTCAAGTAGTTCTGAATACTCTTCGCCAACACCTTTAACTCTTAAGAGGTCGCACATATTTACCCATTTTAAAATTATCTTTTCATTAATACCAGATTTTTCAGCAATTTCTTTACGTCCCGAAGTTGATGCACCTTTTTCTAGTAAGGCGTCAGTAGTTTTAATTTCACAATTTTCAAGCTTTTCAGCATATGAAGGTCCGATACCTTCAATTGTTTTGATGTTTGGCATTATATTACCTTTCGTTAATTAGTTGTTTTTGAATGAAAGTTATCATTCCATTCGGTTAATTTTTTAGCAGCTACTTCTCTACCTCCGAAGCCAAATGCGATTGCTACTGCAATTGCTACTGCTCCTAATGCGAGACCAAAAGCCATATTTATAATTTCATTCGCAATTCCCATTTGCCTAATTGCCATTGAACCTATAAGTAACATAATTACAACTTTAGCAATTTGAGCTAAAAATGCTGAATTTTGACCTTTACTATTTTTTATTGCTGTCGCTGCAAGATTACTTAGATACAACCCAATAAATAGAATGATTGTTCCAAAAAGAATGTGACCGCCAAAAACGGTTAATTCCGAGATGAGTGTTGACAGTGTTTCAAATCCAAGCATACTTGATGCTTCTAATAAGGAGAAAAGCATCACAATTACAAAGATAATATGGCCGGCAATTGAGGACAAGCTTTTTTCAGATTTTTGAGATAGATTATTAATTCCACTTTTTGACAATAAATTATCAAAACCAATTCCTGATAATAGTTGTGACATTATCCCTGATACAAATTTACCAATAAAGAAACCAATAGCTAATATTAACCCGGCAGCAAATAGATTTGGTAATGCGGAAAATAGTGAGGTGAGCATTGAGCTTGCAGGTGTAGTTATAGCTTCAAGTTTAAGTGTATTTAAAGCTGAAATCAATGCCGGTAAAAATATGAGAATATAAACTATCATACCAACAATTTTAGATATAGGTGCAAGATTATATTTCTCTGATAGGTTATCAACTTTTGTAGCTGCAAGTAAGCCTGTAACAATTTTTCTTACAATATTAGCTATAAACCATCCAACAACACCGATTATAAGAGCTCCAAAAATATTTGGAAAATATCCTAAGAACTGATTTAACATTGACTGCACTGGTTCTAAAAGTCCTTGCAAAGCGAGTGTATCAAGTATTGCAGGTAGAAATAATAGATAAACTAACCAATGTAAGATATCTCCTACCGTATTTGATAATGGTATAGTAGCAGATTTTTCGGAATCTATGTTTCCACCTATTTTTTCATCAATACCGGTTTTTTGTAATACTTTTGTTACGACTAATTTGACTATTTTGGCGATTATCCAGGCTAATAAAAGCAGTACACCAGCACCAATAAGTTGTGGAAAAAATCCTAACAGTTCATTCATAAAACCACTAATTGGTTCGGTTATGATAGTTAAGTTCAATACCTGGAAAGCTGATATGAATGCAAATGTCATTATTATCCAGAAAACAAAAATCCCCGCTCCAGATGGAATATTAGGAGGCGTATCATTTGTAGCAGAACCTAATAGTCCCGTGAGTTTGGTATGTAAATTTGTTCGTTTAAGTATATAGCTTGTAACTTTTGAAAATATCAAAGCTACTATCCAACCAAGCAACAGTATAACCAATGCTCCTCCAATTGATGGAGCATATTCTATAAAAGCCTTGTTTAAATTCGTCAGTATATCTTGCATCATTAATTCTCCTAATATAAATCCCATTCTCAATTTCCTGAGAATGGGAATATATTTCTATCTTAGAACTGAATTCCTAAAGATTTTATTGTTTCATGGGTTAACCCGCCAGTAGCTAAATTGTTTGATTTCTGATACGATTTAATAGCTGTGTGGGTTAATGGTCCAATGATGCCATCGATCGGTCCCGGGTTATGTTTGTGTGCTGCCAGAGCGCTTTGAATTTTAACAACTGTTGCCCGGTTTAAATTTGTCTCACAAAGTACTTGTTTCCACTCCATGTGACTATCGTTTACTTTAACTGTACGGGTGATGGTTTGATACTCTGCCGGTATTGTAATTCTTTTTTCTTGAGAAGAATTCTGTATTTTTTTAACTTTTACTGTAGTGTATTCCGCTGGAATGACTATAGTATCAACACTAGCAGGCTGAGTTAATATTTTTCTTTTCACAGTTCTGTATTTTGCCGGAATTTCAACTAAACACATAATTTCGCCTGTTGATTCATCAGCTTTTTCAACTAGACCTCTGCCTTTCTTCCATTCAGTGTGTGCTTCCTGAACAAGAATTCTATCTTCGACCCACTCATACTTAGCAGGAATATCTTTTAATTTTATTGATTCTTCCTTAACTAAAACCTGTTCTTCAACCCAAATATAAGTAGCTGGTGTTATTTCCACTCTCTCTGATGCTTCAGCTTTAACTACGGTATCAACGACAGCTTTATATGTCGCCGGATAGTATAATCGGGCATAGCATTCACCTTTAGATGCATTTGCCGGAAGCATAGGTGATGAAATATTGGTATTAGGATTCGTGTTGTTTTGAACTTGGATTTCTTTAATAGTAGCATCTTTCTGCTTTATTTCAGTTTCCAATGAGTTCACTTTTGTTTTACTTTGATCAATTTCTGCTTTCAATTGGGTTACTTCTTTTTCTTTTTCATCCAATTGAGATCGCATCGCATCATAATCGGTTACATCAAAGTTATTAGCTTGTCCGCAGCCAATTACAAAAATCGCAATTACCATTAAAAGTAATGGTGTGATAATTGTGTGTTTTTTCATACAAACTCCTATTTTAGTTTTCTCATGAATTAGTAATCAAATGATGATATACTAATCTGTTTATTTATTGAGATTCGAGGTATAGACCGGATTAGTCTGATTAAGTCACACGAAAAAATATATTTTATCCAAAAAAAGCGACTTACTTTGGTAAGTCGCTCTTTAGCATAACATTAAATGCTTTTAAAATTAAATTATTTACTCTGTTGTTTATTTATTTTCATCTACTTTTATACGTACAATACCTTCAACTAAAGCTTTGTTTGGCATGCTGATTATTTCTTTTTGGGTCCGTATAACAGAGTTTATAGTACCGATTTGGATGAGTTCACCATCTTGATCAAGCACTGTTACCTGTTGTCCTGCTTGAAATATTTTTCTGGCATAAACTCCATAAATAATTCCTTGTGCGACATCTCTAGACCCAAAGCCAAGTGTTATAGCAGTAGCAAGAGCGATTGCAAATAACAGTGCTATAAAGACATAATCGAGAACTTCTGAATGAAATTCTAATTGTGAAATAGCGATAATAACAATTGCAATTAGGATAAAATTTGAAGCAAGTTTTCCAAGTAGTTCAGCAAAGTCAATATTTGCAGATGCTGCTGCCCCAGTAACAATTTTTCCTGCAAGTCGAGACAAAAGAGAACCGAATACAAGTACAAATACAATAACAATGAGATTTGGAAAATAAGCGACAGCTTTTTGAAGCATTTCAGCCATGGCTGTTAAATGTAGTGCTTCAACTGCAGACAATAAAAATAGTAGCATAATAGCCCAATATATTAACCTACCAACAACCCAGGGAACATCTTGCTTAAAACCTGATTTTTTTAGAAATTCAGTAATACCTGCACGTTCAGCTATTCCGTTTAAGCCAATTTTTCCAAGAAGTTTTGACACTACACTGCTAATAATTTTAGCAATTATCCAACCGACAATCAGAATCGTAAGTGCACCTACAACAGATGGTAGCAATTCTAAAACAGACTCTAAGATGCCGTTTAATGCAGGGACTATAACATCATTCCAAAATGAACTCACTTTTTATCTCCTTTATTCTTATCAGAAGAGTTATCTTCAATACCCAAAAAACCTGATATCGTTTTTAAAAACCCAACGATTATCATATATAAAAAATCAAATAAAACAATTCTTTCAGAAGCCTTTTGTACGGTAATATCGATATTTGATTGATCTAATAAGACTTGTGATTCAGTAGTTTCTTGAAAAGTACCTTTACCATTTCTTTTTTCCGGTTTAATAGGCATCTATTCCCCCATACAATTTAGTTCAAATTTACTTCGAAATTCTTCACGTGCTCTTTTTAAACGCATTTTCATAGCGCTTAAGCTTATGTCGATATTCTCTGCTATTGTATTATAGTCCAATTCTTCAAAGAATCGTAATTCGATGACCTTTTTATCAGGTGCTGACATCTTATCAAGGGTTTCTTCAATGCATTCCCCAATTTCATCTTTTTCAACACCTTTTCCCATTATATACATAATTTCAGACTCTTCCTGATGAGCAAACTCCATTTCAAAGTCATCTGTTAACCACCATGTAGGTTTTCTCTTTTGTTTTTCAATGAAATTTAGAGTAGTATTTACCGTAATAATATATAACCAGGTTGAAAATGAAGAATTCATTTTAAATTTTGGTAAGTTATTATATACCTTGATAAATATATCTTGCACAACATCCTTGGCATCATCTTCATTTTTTAACATCGACATTACTTTTGAGAAAGACTTTTGTTGGTATCGTTTCATCAACTCTTTAAAAGACCTTGATTCATAAGGCAATTCATAATGGCTTCTTAACACGAGTTCTTTATCAGTTAATTCTGATAATGTATCAAAAATGCTTTTATCTTCTTTTAGAGTCATTTTGTCTTCAAAAGTCACAAGTTAAATTATTGATTAATAATTTTTGATGTATTTAATATTATTAACTAAGGATAGTATGTCAAGTTTAACTGAATCTAAGGACTATGAGATAGAAGAAGTTTATCTCATATAGAATTTTTTTTAACAAATTAAAGCTAATAATTATATAGGACCTGTGACCATTTTTTAATCCTATAATTGACTATAGTGGTATCTTTAAAAGCATGGCACAGTGACCAAGTTGTGTCTTCACACCATTGAAATTTATTGTTATTAATTCAGTGTTATAGAAAAATAGATAAGAATTTAGACAAAAAACCCCTGGGAGGGGTTTTGTTACACATTGTTTTCATTAACTTATGGGAAATTGAACTGAGGAGAATCGAAACCCTGTCTACTTTTATTTGGCGTTGAGATCAAATATAAATAATTGGTGTTAAATTACACCACTTTCTAACATTTTTCTAACAGAATTAGCCAATACACCCTATATCAAAAAGAAACACCAGATACTGTGTCTCCCGTAAGTAATTGCTATTACTAGAGGATAGTGTCTGGTGTTTTCTGTTGATTTGACAACTGACAGTTTCGGTTAAATCCACCCTCAGACTATGGTGTAAATTCAACCAACATTCGCATTGTCTCTGTCTTCAGACCGTCCTCCAACATCGCCTTCTGACCTTCGTCGGACTGGAGTAGCTCCTTGAATTTGTCCATATCTGGTATCTCCGCAATAATACCTGTCGCATTTGGGTTATTTGGGTCGCAGAAGTTACGGCATTTGACTCCAATTTTTCCAAACATCTCGTGTCTACTTCCTGATCCCTTCCTCCATGCTTTAGACCAGACTGTACTATCCTTAACTTCGTGAAATATGATTGCTGTCGTCATTATAAATTCCTTCCATTTTTTGATAGTGCTTTTTATAAGTACATCGAAATCAGAATTTCTGACAAGATGCTGTAATTTTAATTGATTACAATTTCTTATATAGATTAGTTTTATCTATTTTACTATAAAAAAATACAATAACAACAAAATTAACTAGTATAATTTATATTGGTTTTGGTTTAAACGAAATCACCCTGTGTGTATTAAGCTGATTTTATGAATATCTCAATGTTCTCCATTCGAAGTTGTAGCACCTCCCCGCTACCAAAATTTCGACCTACTTTTGTCGGTCTTTTTTTTATAACATGATTCCTTAAGTTGCAAGCCGACACCCCTCTACCAAACCGACGATGTAGGAATTATTGAAAATCAAAAGAGCCAGTTGCTCCAAACCGACTCCCGGCGACCTAATTTAAACTACTTAAATCAAACGACTTAATCTGTTATTTATAGTGTTTTCATACCTTAATACACTAACACTCAACAAAACATGAATAAAGGTCTTGACAAAACCATATTGTAGTATTACAATGGTACTATACCACTTGTATAATACACTTAAAAGGATATTTATGAGTACTGACAAGAACTATATAAAACAACTTCTTACTACCTGGGAAGAAACTTACAAAAAAGGTCAGTTAACCCTCTGGCTTCTTGTTGCATTGAGAGATACGCCAAGATATATGACCGAAGTTAGAGATTTCATAAAAACTAAATCGAATGGGAATATAACATGCGAAGAACAGAGCGTTTATCGTGCGTTAAGAAAATTCTACGACCTGGAGATTGTAGATTTTGAGTTGAGGGAAGGAAACAACGGTCCTTCAAGAAAATACTATTTCCTTACTGAAATAGGTGAGGAACTCTTACAAAAATTTATCAAGAGAAATATAGAGTCCATGTATACAAGTGAAATATCAAATCTGTTTCTTAAAAAGGACTAATATAATGTTTAAGCTATCAAAATATCTAAAAGTGTTTATCGTCCTAGTTTTTTTGTATTCAGTGTGCTTTAACTACGCTTACCACAACCAGGTGACTCCTGATCAATGGTTCAATTTTCTGAAGATTGGAATCATATACGGGGTGGCAATATTTTTAACCGGTTTACTGCTCGGAATGAGGGATCCGGTAAAAAGCTCAAGAGTGGATCAGGGGTTTCAATATCACTTGATGACATTTATAGTTGTAAATGTTACTTATCTGATTTGGCCATTGATTTTTTATTCAGCCTTTGAAAGTTCAGTCCGGCTGGATTGGTACATCCAACTAATAATGATAGCAGGATGGGGATTAGGTTTGTTTGGACATTATCTGTTATCGAGAAAAACTATCAAGGGAATTCCAACTGATGAGGTGTTTGACTAAATCATTGGCATTCAATCATAGCTGAAACAGATTTAATTATTAACATAACTCTATCAAGGAAATTCATATGAAGCATATTAAAAATCAATCAACCTGTATAAGCCTTTTTGTCATTCTTGTATTTTGCGCTCTTGGATGCTCAATATTTGTCACAAGCGAAGATTGGCAAAAAGATCTGAGAGAATTGGAAACTCAGTTAAAAGAGCGACACATAAATATATTTCATAATGTATCAAAAGAAACATTTGAAACTTCTGTAAATGACTTACATAAAAAAATACCGTCACTAACAACTCCTGAGATTCTGGTTGGTATTGCTCAAATAGTTGCTATGGTAGGTGATGGACACACATCCTTTTATGCGAGTGATCAACCGGACAAGAGATTCAATATCTATCCAATCAGTCTTTACTCATTTACCGATGGTATTTATTTAACTGCAGCAGCTGAGGAATACTCCCATTTATTCGGAAAACGTCTGGTTAGGATTGACAAGACTCCTATTGATGATGCAATTAAAGCTATTAACACAACAATCAGTGCAGATAACGATATGGAATATGTATATACAACTCCTTTCATGTTGATCCGTTCTGAGATGCTCTACGTTTTAGGAATCACAGATTCAATCAATGAAGCAACATACATATTCGAGGATGGAACAGAACAAAAGTTTACATCAATGAGTGTTAGTGACTACAATAGTCAGGATTGGTTAGTTGTAAACAGTATTTTCGGTCCCGAACGAAAATCACCAAGTATGCGCCATGAGTTCCTCTTTGCCTCATCGTTGACATTACCACATCTTAAAGAACGAAAATACTACTGGTACACCTATATGAAAGAACAACGTACTTTATTTTTTCAATACAACGTTTGTTGGAACCAGAAAGACAGACCATCTTTTAAAGAAGTAGTCGATAAGATGTTTAAGTATTTAGATAATAATCCGGTGGAACGGATAATCATTGACCTCAGACAAAACACAGGTGGTGAACCGCTGATTGCAGAACCACTGATTGATGGATTGGAACAACGATCCGAATTAGGAAAGAATGGTAAGGTATTTGTTTTAACAGGGAGACGAACTTTTTCGGCTGCTCTAACGAATGCAGTCCATCTGAGGAGCAAGGCTGGAGCTCGCATTGTAGGTGAATCGCCACGTGGAAAACCAAACAGTCCAAGCGAAGGTCGTGACATTGATCTTGAACGAACTGATATCTGGGCAACTGTTTCGACTCAATTCGTACAAAGAGATTCCTCTTTGGGTGATATAGATTTCTTACCTATCGACATAGAAGCGACATATACTTTCGATGAATACCGAAAAGGATTAGATCCTGTAATGGATGCAGCACTTACAGCTGACTTGTATGTTAAGTAAACTAGGAAAACTGATATTTTGTAAGACACAACATTACTCAAGTATCATATGCTCACTTGCTAACAATAATTACCGATGCATCTATTATGAACAGATAAATTTTAAAGTATGTATACTGTTTTACGGTTCACAAATTCAATCATACCATCGCGTGCTAATTCGCGACCATAGCCGGAACATTTTGTCCCTCCGAATGGAAGTCTTGCATCAGATTTTACAATTTCATTTATAAAATAACAACCATCTGTAACTTCGGGAGCAAGTTTCTTTGCCCGATCGATATCAGTTGTAAAGATTGTCATCCCTAAACCGAATCTTGACGATTGTCCGATTCTAAATGCATCGGCATCATCCTTTGCACGTACGATTGCCGCTACTGGACCAAAAGTTTCTTCTTTGAACACTTCCATTTCACAAGTTACGTCAGTTAGAATGGTAGCATCGTGAAAACAATTGTTCTGTTTACCGCCGACGAGTAAGCGGGCGCCTTTGCTAACCGAAGCTTGTACCTGACGCTGAAGTTCAGTTGCCAAATCAACTCTGGCCATCGGTCCCAATTGAGTACTCTCTTCAAGAGGATCACCGGTCTTTAGTTTTCTAATCTCCGCTGTGAATGCTTCGACGAATTCATCATATACTCCTTCTACTACCACCAATCGCTTGGCTGCAATACAACTCTGACCACAGTTCAGCATCCTTGCCTTGACAGCTGCAGCAACTGCATTTTCTATGTCAGCATCAGCCCAAACAACAAAAGCGTTGCTCCCACCCAGTTCAAGAACAGTTCTCTTTAGATTTCTCCCTGCAATTTCAGCTACAGCCCGGCCTCCAGCTTCGCTGCCAGTAAAGGCAACAGCATTTACCGCCTTGTGTGCCAATATACTTTCAACCTTTTCATGATGAATCATAAGATTACAGAACACATTCTTAGGGAATCCGGCTGTTTCAAAAACCTCCTCAATAGCTTTTGCGCATCCAAAGACATTAGGGGCATGCTTGAGAAAGGCTATATTTCCAGCTGTTACAGTAGGGGCTGCAAACCGAAATACTTGCCAGAACGGAAAATTCCATGGCATTATTCCCAGAACAGAACCAATTGGATCGTGTCGAACGTAGCTTTCCTGTGCTTCTGTTCTTATACTCTCCTCCGCTAAAATCTTAGCTGAATTTTTAGCATAATAGTCACAGACCACAGCACATTTGTTAACTTCTGCCTTAGCCTCAGTTATCGGTTTACCCATTTCCATTGATATTATCCGTGCATACCGATCAGCAGAATTCCTTAATACAATTCCAGCTTGTTCAATGAGCTGGGATCTCTCTTTTATAGAGGTTTGGCGCCAGGTCTTACACAAAAACTCTGCATTGTTCAGAAGCTTTTCAACTTCACCATAATCCTGCTCTGGATATTCAGCGATTAGTTTCCCATCGTACGGATTGATGCTTTTAAAGTTGATTGGCATCATTTAGTCAGAGATTTCGTGAGGTTTACCGGTCGTTTGTCTTCGACCATTTGGGAAGAGTACTGGGAGCGAATCGCATTGATCCATGTTTTTGCTCGTTTGGTCAGTTTAAAGTCATTAGTCATCATTCTTCCTCTTGAAACAAGGATTCCTAAATCAGCACCTTCGTACATATAATCACCAACCCCGGTAATTCTTAGGAAAAAAGCTTCATTTTCATTTTCAACGGCTCGACGATGCGTGTCCATTCTGTTAAATTGGATATGACCATTATCAAAAAGACGCCAAATACCGGATTTAGGAGCGTCTGTAACATATTCTATTGTATCCTCAGTATGTTTTATAATAAGCTGACTCCAGTCGTCAATATTCTCCTGTATTGCCCAGCGCTCGTTTAATTCATCAATATCCAGATCATATTCGACATCCATCCATTCTAAAATATGAAAGAGATATAACGGTGCGTCTGCTAATGCAAATACAGCATGATTGGTTATGGAACTTGCACCTGTTACACGGGGATTTAATTCACCAAGATACAATTCGCCATTATCCTGATCGATAAGAAAGTCAAGTTCGAAATATCCCTTGTATCCTTCCTTGCGCAGTTGATTTCCAAACCGAACCGTATACTCTCTGGCGTTTTTTCGGATTTCTGGTGTAAAGGCACCCGGATATATTTCATTTCCACACCATCCACCTTTATAAGGAGTCAAATCTTTAAAACCAACTAACTCTGTCATGAGGGGCGCAACTACAGTACCGTGTCTGGTAACACATGCTTCAATAGCCGAACCGCGGCAATTTATCCGCTTCATGATTTTCACTTCTTTTTCTTTTAAAATATCTTCTTCATGTTTTTTGAACTCTTCTTTATTGGAGATGAAAAAAGTAGTATGCCCGGAATCTCCAAATGGAGTTTGAATAACTAGATCACTTCCCAATTTTTTCGAAACTTCACAGAGATGTTCATAATCTTTCACTTCAGACAGTACATAAGGAACACAAGGGACTTTTGCTTTTTCAGCGATACGGTTTGTATTAACTTTATTGTCCATGAATGTGCGCATTTTAGCAGTTGGGAACATTAATTCGAGACCTTGTTTCTTAGCAAGCGCCTCCGTTTTTTCATCAAACATTAAAAACAGAGCTTTCCCTGCTTTTTTACCTTTTTTTCTACTCTTTAAAAACTCTTGAACTTCAGGATGCTGTAAAAGGTAGTTGTTAATATCTTCAATTGATTCAAATTCATCATGAGGAATCTCTTCTTTAGGTGAAAACACATTCGGGTGCAGCCCATCAAAGCATTCAATATAGCATATAAACTTAAAGCCTTTTATCCATTCATCTGCACCAAGAAGATTAAAGTTTGTGGCACTTATAAAGTATATTGGTATCTCGTTTTTATAGAAGAATCTTCTGATATCAGGAATACCTGATAATTTTGATTTTTGATTGTTTTTCTGTGTCATCATATCCCTATCTTACTTTTTTGTTTTTGTTTTCTTTTTTGGTTTCTGGGCAGCAAATGCTCCCATAGTAGAAACTGTCTTCTGTCTATTAAGGATACTTTCCTTAAAGATACGTAATCCCAGATCAGCCCGATATCCATGTATCTCTTTTACATCAAGCTCGATCATAAACCTGATTATTTCCAGGCTGACTACCTGTCCGGGAACAAGAACCGGAAACCCGGGAGGGTACGGTATAACAAAAGATGAAGCGACAATTTCGATGCCGCTCTTAATAGCTGCATGACAATCCTGGAGAGAAATATATTCGCAATTTTTCTCTTTATATGCTATAAAATATGCTTCACGAAGGTTTCCTCCGGGAATACCGGGTACAGCTTGGAAAGAAGAATGGAAATGGCTGAAATCAGGCAGCGGAGGAACATCTTTTGTTAAAGATTGTATCCTTTTGTCAAGGATCTCTTTTTCCCTTTGATTGAGAGAGTTATGTTCAAGTTCTAATTGTTCGGAAATTTTCAACAAAGCATTAGTCAGATAAGCAACACTTCCACGAGTTGTACCTATGTTTGTCATCAACAAAACTGTGTTCCGAGATGTTTTATTGATCTGAATGTTAAACTCATCCATCAAATACTTGTTTTTAAAAGTGTCTCCATCAATCCCGGTACGTCCTGTAAACAGTGTTATCTTAGTAGGATCCAGCACAAACTCATCCTTACTCCATGCTTCTTCCATTCGATTCCATCCGGTATCAGAGTCGTAATATTCGCCTAATCCACTTTGACGGTAAGTATCCGGTATGAAGTTTTTGACTGTTAATACATCAAAATATTTTCGTAACAGGGGATTGTCCTGAATTTTAGCTCTGAGAATCATTGCGAGTTCAATACTCTTTTCAA
>QQUK01000197.1 GCA_008501655.1 Calditrichota bacterium | reverse complement strand
AGATTTGTAAAAGTGGTAACATTTTCAACAAGTGGTGCTTCATCGGTATTCTGCTGGTTGAATGATTTCCCGAGGTACATCCCGCCGGCTGCTGCGACAAAAATGACTATAGCTGTCGCGATAAGCTGCAGGGGAGAAAATTGTTTTTGTTTTTTTGTCATCATGTTTATTAAAGCAGGGAAAGGAAAATACTCTCCCTGCTTCGCTTTTTATTTTAGCAGTCAGCCTGCTGGGTGCATTCGATTGGTGAGAAGATTAATACTTTACAGACAACTTTACCCTGTGTACGGCAGCAATAGAGTGCGGTGCCGTTACAGTCACAGCTGTACCAGCATTTTGAGCTGGCAGCCTGCGGAGCATCGGAAGAAATTCCGAATGTGAATGCCAGAGCAAAAACGATCAATGCGACTGTGATGATTTTACGCATGATGATTCTCCTACGTTTACGTTAGCGGTTTGTAATACGAATTCTATTGGATAAACAGTTTTTATCTATAACAATGTCATATAGATATGCTAAAGCTTTCCCTACTCATTATGTCTAATAAGATATTATACCGGTAATTATAGAACATATAAATCTATTTTGTCAAACTAATTTTTATTGAATGATAAAAATAAAAGGAGAAGCGCCAATATTAACCTAAAAAATGGCATTCTTTATTACAAAAATTTTGAATAATCAATTTCAAACGGGATTTGTTCGCCGGTCGTATGTCGTCTGAATTTTATAATCAATTCATTTTTTTCATCATCTCGCATATCTCCGACCCAGGCCTGATTTAAAATGATATACAGAATCATCGCCCGTACCCGAAGAAATTCCGGCATCTGAAGAAATATCTCTTTTGGTACAGAAAATTCTTTTTGGTATCCTTTTAAAAACTGAGATAAAAAATTCTCCGCATATCCAACGGCATCATCATCCATTACTTTAAACAATCCTCCCCCATAATAGTATGGCATAGCAATGTCATTCATATAATAACCGTATTCACAATCATCAAAATCAAAAGGGAGGACCTGTCCCTTGTTGATGAAAAAATTCCCCTGATGCAGGTCACCATGGATCATCCCGAATGTCTCTTTTGTTTGCGGTAATGTTTTAACTTCATCAAGTATCTGATGACATAAAGGTATCAGTTCCGCATCTTCTCCGGTAAGATGTTTATCAAACTCATAAACATCATCCTCATACCAGATTTGCCGTTTGTATTCCGGTTTTGACGGTTTATATCCGGCAGCCAATCTGTTCATCAATCCGGAGACCTGACCCCATGTCTGAATTATCTCATCGGTACGGCTTTCTTTTGTTGAGATTTCCCCCTCAGCTTTTTCAAAAAGGTAGGCAAGAAACTTCCCGCCATCGGAGGCATCGATTGATTCGACGAAATTTCCGTTTACAGATTCGACAGCTTTTGAAGTCGGGACACCATGCGAGGCGAGGTAATTGACATAATCAAGTTCCCCCATCAGGTAATTTACCGACCGACGGATAGTGTGAGTTATTTTTAAGATATACTTTTTATCATTGATTGTTGCTTCGTAGACAAACGCTTCAAAACCGCCGATATCTTTGACGTTATCTTTGTCACCGCCGAATCGGGTGAGCGCCTCATAGAGGATTTCATCGGAATAAATATCTTTGGTCTCTTTGAGCATAAATTATTTAACGGAAGTTTGAGGAGAAAGTTGTCTCAATATTATATTTCCGTGTACTGTTCCGGATAATATTCATTGTCAGGGTCGTTAAGCATTGCCTGCTCGACATATTTGAGTGCCTCTTTCCGGTCACCATTATGTTCGGCAATTTTGCCAAGCAGCGAATATACTTTAGCTTTGTAAGTACCATCATCAATTCGATTAGTAACCACGAGCAACAGCTCTTTAGCTTCGACCAGATTAATTTCCCGGTCGTAACAGTAACGGGCAAACGGATAATAATCTTTGATTGAACCGCTGTGGTCTTCTTTAATGTTGAAACCGTTCTTGCGGATTTTGATTGCAGAAACTGTGTCTTGTTTGATAAAGAGGGCATAGTCGGCACCAAACAGAAAAGCATAGCGATTAAATTTCGGGTTGGGACTGTTTTTTGTGAGATCGATACCATCTATCAGATATTGTTTGATCTCGTCGGTACGGTTTCGTTTACGGGCGACGTTGGAGGTCATCCGGATTGCTTTGATAAGGTCTGCCTGATTGAAATCCGGTTCATTAAAAAGAATATCAATTGCAGCTTTGACCGAATCAAACGGGTAGACATCGTTCCAGCTTCCGTTGGCATAGTTCTCAAACAGTTTCATCAGGTAGGTCTGGCGGTATTTATCTTTCATCGATAAACCCTGATGCCAGTAGTGGACAGCTTTTTTGTAATCGAGAATATCTTCGTAGTATGAAGCAAGGATGTTAACATCGCGGACGACCGGATTGCTGGCGATGTTTGCTTCACGTTCTTTGATTGTTACCGGATCTCTGAGAGAGCGGTAGAGTTTGTTTACGAATTTATCGACACCTGAGTACCCATCCCAGCGATGCATTATGTCGCCGTTTTTATCGGTCAGAATAAACAGCGGAAGATATTTGCCAATGTCGTAAGCTTCGGATAGCTGTTTGCCATAGTCATCCTGCAGGTTGAAGTTTAAAAGAATGACTTTGCTCAAGGCGTTTTGTATTGTCTGGGAAGAATCGAAATCAACTTCGGACTTGTTACAGTATTTACAGTCGGAACGGACGAATTTAATTAGAATCGGTTTGTTTGATTGCTGGGCAACAGTTTTTGCTTCGTCGAGGGTCATTGATGGTGCATGTTCATCTTCCTCGGCAAACAGAGAGACAGATGAAAGAAGTGCAAGGATACTGAATATCAGAATTAATTTTTTCATACGTTTTATTATACACGGGAAAATGTAAAAAGTAAACAGAAAGTGTGGTTAGATGTATTGAGCGGATTCGAAGGGGATTTGAAAAAAGGGAACAGTTTGTAGGTCAAGAGCCCTGCGCTCTTGACATTGTTGTCAGGCGGGACGCCTAACAACACAAAAAAATGGCAACATGCCTAACAATAAAAACAAAAAGGCAGGTCTCGGAAAGACCTGCCCTACAAAATCTGTGTCGTTTGAGTCTTCAGACTCAAACGCTATCTTTCGAATCTGAAGATTCGAAAGACACGTATTATACTTCGTGGGCGGCAGACGCCCTCGTCTGCCCATACACATTAATGACTACGACAATTTTTTTCGCATCTCGTCAATGATGATCATGTGACCTGCTTCAAA
>QQUK01000170.1 GCA_008501655.1 Calditrichota bacterium | reverse complement strand
TTTGAAAAATCTTGAGATATACAAATTGCTCGATTGTCCGATTTTAATCGGGACATCGCGGAAATCATTTATAAATGCGGTTCATTCGACTAAAAAAGATGCAAAAAACCGAATCGGCGGGTCGATTGCATCAGTTCTTGTTGCTTTATCAAACGGAGCTGATTTAATTAGGGTACATGATGTTGCAGAGACAGTTGAAGCTGTCAGAATCTTCGAAGCTATCCGGAGTGCGAAATGAATTTATTCCAGCTTGATTATATAAAATTCGGTGTTAAGGACGTAGTTGATGTCCTGATTGTGTCGTTTGTTATTTTTCAGGTTTTGAAACTTGTCAAAGGCACCCGTTCGGTCCAGATAGTTACCGGACTTCTGCTTGTTGCCGGGGTTGCTTTTATTGCATACTGGTTTCAATTGGAAGGGCTGACCTGGCTGTTTTCAAATCTGGCGACATTCGGACTTATCGTTATTGTTATCGTTTTCCAGCCGGAACTTCGGGGTGTGCTTGCCCAATTTGGACAGAACCGGCTTTTGCGGAAGTTTGTGACGATTGAACAACGGAAGTCACTTGAAGAGGTCAACCGGGCGGTGCAGAGACTTTCGGAACTTCGCTATGGTGGTCTTATTGTAATTGAAAAACGAACCGGACTTAAAAATTATACTGAGACGGGGAAAGAACTCAAAGCGGAGCTTTCTTCGGAGATGTTGATAACGCTGTTTACTCCGTACACGCCGCTTCATGATGGTGCTGTAATTATTTCCGGTGATTATATATTAGCGGCGGCATGCTCGCTTCCATTAACGACCAATCCGAGATACCGAAAACTGTATGGTATGAGACATAAGGCAGCGGTCGGGGTGTCGGAGCTTTCCGATGCTGTGGTGATTGTTGTGTCTGAGGAGACATCGAAGATTTCGATTGCGTATAACGGGGTGCTGTATACGGATATCAATAAGACCGAGTTCAGGGATACATTGGGCGAGTATTTGAAGAAGTAAGGGGATAAAATTAGTAAAACCGTCAGGAAGGGGTTCCTGACGGCTCATTTGATAGATTGAAATGGATGTTTAGCAGTGTCAGGAATCTTATAATAGTTAATAGAAATGGGGCTTGTTGTGTCAGGAATCTTATAATAATTAATAGAAATGGGGCTTGTTGTGTCAGGAATCTTAAAATAGTTTAATAGAAATGGGGCTAGTGGTGTCAGGAACCCTTTCCTGACACTTACTTATGAGAAGTAGAAACAGACAAATTTTTGAATCAAACGGGGAAATATTTTTCGTCACATCTACAATAGTCGGATTTATAAATATATTCAATAGAAATGAATATGCTGAGATATTAATAGAGAATCTTAATTTCTATCAAAAAAGAGGTGATTTTGTTGTGTTAGCTTTTGTAATAATGCCAAATCATTTTCATTTTATAGTAAAAACCAACAGTATGAGTATATCAAACATTATAGGAAATTTTAAAAGGTATACATCAAAACAAATCACAAGAAAGTTGTTAGAGCAAAATGATTTAAAATTGATAGAAAAACTATATACATTCGGACAAAATGAACCATCAACAGATTCAAAAATCTGGAAACCAAGGTTTGATTGTTTTACAATCAATAATATAGAAACGTTAAAACAAAAGATTGAATATATTCATTTTAATCCTGTTAAGAAAGGTATTGTGAATACGTCTGAAGATTGGAAATATAGTAGTGCTGTAAACTATAAAGGAGGAGAAGGATTGGTTGAGGTTGATACTGAGTGGAAATGTCTTGGGTATTAGTGTTGCCGTCAGGAAAGGTTCCTGACGGCGCAATCTCACCTAAATCCTTTCATTGACAAATTCAACAGATTTTCCTATCTTTGCCGACCGGAGTAAGATATGTAGGGCTACCCGCTTTGGCGGGTGAGACCTACCTTGAAGGCGCGGTCACGTGACCGCGCCTTCAAAGTAACATACTTGACCCCTCTTTATTTAGGGGGAAATATTGTCAGGAAATCCACCTTGGCGGACTGACAACGCACACTATCGTGCTGTCAGGCGTCTCGCCTGACAGTTGAAGTTCATAAGTCTCCTTTCCGCCTACGGCGGACTCAGGATGACTTTTGAACAGACTTCCAACCCTCTGTATTAGAGGGGAGATTGTTGGGGCAGACGAGGGTGTCTGCCGCCCACAGAAATTGTTGTCAGGAAAGGGTTCCTGACAACGCTGAAAAAACCCCTTTTTATTAAGGGAGATAAGGAACACTCTTCGACAAGCTCAGAGTGACACATTAAATGGCTGATTTAAGTTTAATACGGAATTTTTCGATTATTGCCCATATCGACCATGGGAAATCGACCCTTGCTGACCGTTTGCTTCAGGAGACGAAAACGCTCTCCGACCGGCAGATGAAAGCTCAGGTACTCGATTCTATGGATCTGGAACGGGAACGCGGCATTACAATTAAAGCTCATGCTATCCGTCTGTTCTACTCGGCGCTTGATAAAAAAATCTATCAGTTTAATCTGATCGATACACCGGGTCATGTCGACTTTACGTACGAAGTCAGCCGTTCTCTGTCAGCCTGTGAAGGGGCGGTGCTTGTTGTTGATGCCTCGCAGGGGATTGAAGCACAGACTCTGTCTAACCTTTATCTTGCGATGGAAAATGATCTGGAGATTATCCCGGTTGTCAATAAAATCGACCTGCCGAATGCTGACCCGCAACGGGTGACAGAGGAAATTGTCGACCTGCTCGGATGCAACGAAGAAGATGTTATCTGCTGTTCAGCAAAAGAGGGACTGGGGATTGTCGAGCTTCTTGAAGCAATAGTAAAATCTATTCCGCCACCGAAAGGTGATCCGGATGCACCGCTTCAGGCGATGATATTTGATTCGATTTTTGATACATACCGGGGAGCGATGCCTCTTATCAGAGTGGTCAACGGGACTTTGCACAAAAATGAAAAAGTTCGCTTCTTTTCAACCGGGAAAGTATATGATGCTGATGAGATTGGTTATCTTCGGTTAGCCAATGTACCAACTGAGCAAATTTCTGCCGGGGAGGTTGGGTATTTCTTTGCCTCGATTAAAGAGGTCGCCGATACTAAAATCGGTGATACGATTACAACAGCAGTCAATCCTGCGAAATCTCCGCTTGGCGGATTTGTCGATGTCAAGCCGATGGTTTTCTCCGGACTTTATCCGGCGGTTGCTGAAAATTTTGCGGAGCTACGGGATGCTTTGGACAGATTAAAGCTCAATGACTCATCGCTGACGTTTGTACCGGAATCATCA
>QQUK01000035.1 GCA_008501655.1 Calditrichota bacterium | reverse complement strand
ACCGGCTTCAATTTTATGCTGTATTTTGCTTTTTCGGCTTGCAATAATCGAAAACTCGGAAAGGGCAAAAAAACCGTTAGCGAGTATCAGTAAAAATATTGCACTCAGTTCTATCAGTAAAGAACTGTCCATTAGTAGAGTCCCTTTATCGAACTACACAATGGAGGTTGATCAGGCTGATCTGAGGAATTATCCAATATTAAACTGTCCTGAATATAAAGATTCCTGCTCTAATTTTTTCAAATTTTCAATCCTTTTTTCTACCGGTGGATGAGTCGAAAATAGGGACGTGAAACCTTTTCCCGAAAGCGGATTGGAAATCATCATATGTGCTGTCGCCGGACGTTTGTTTAAATTCATCTTAACTGGTGAACGGTGCAGTTTTTCAAGGGCTGAAGCAAGTTCCCGGTAGCGACCGGTCATCTCAGCACCAACTTTGTCAGCTTTAAACTCACGGGTTCGTGAAATTGCCATCTGAATGAGCATAGCTGCGATTGGCGCTACAATTGCACCAACTATCAGGCCAACAAGCCCGCCGCGGTCATCATCACGACTGCCAAAGCCGCCGAATATCGCACCCCAGCGAACCATCGAAGAAATAATCCCGATAGCACCGGCAAATGTCGCAGCTATCGTTCCGATAAGCATATCTTTGTTTTGAATATGAGCAAGTTCATGTCCGATGACACCTTCAAGTTCCTGGTCATTGAGCAGTTCCAATAAGCCTTCGGTTGCTGCAACAGCAGAATGTTCAGCATTTCTTCCGGTAGCAAACGCATTAGGAGCTTTGGAAGGAACAATATAAACCTTCGGCATCGGTATCATCGCTTTTGTGGTTATCTGTTTGACTATGCGGTACAGGCGAGACTGTTCATGTTCCGTTACTTCTTTGGCACGGTACATTTTCAGGACAACTTTATGCGAGAACCAATATGCTCCCACATTCATAATTATCGCAATTGACAACGCAATAATCAATCCGCCCTGTCCGCCGAAGTAAAATCCGATAAATCCTAAAAGGAGGACTAATCCCATCATCAAAAATGTAATTTTCAACGTATTCATAATTTATTCTTTCAATTTTAATCTACTCTATCGTTTATTCAGGTCAACTTTTATTTCTACCTGTAATAGCGTATTTTAACACCGAAAGTTCCGAAAAATGTTCAATAGAATTACGATTTTCATGAATTGAAAGTCTATTTCTTTTTTCGCCCCCGTCCAAATGTCATCTCTTCTTTAGAAAACTCAGGCTCTGCAGGTTTGGAATTGTCCGATTCAGGTTGTTTGTCAGTAGCTGATTCTTTTTTTGCTTTTTCTGATTTTTTAGACCGTCCGCGGCCATATTCCACTTTTGTTGACGAACTTTGTGAATCTACACCGACAGCTTCAAGTGGTTTATCCTTCTGGGAATTGCCATTATCTTTTTCCGGAGTATCAGGAATCTTAGTAAAATCAGCAGCAAGAAAATCAACATGGGTAGATTGATTGCTTGTAGATGGTTTCTCAACCGTCTCTACTTCAGGAGTTACTGTTTTCTGTTCAGCTGGTTTAGATTCTGATTTATCTTTTACTGTCTCTGTCTTTTTCTCAGCAGATTTTTCGGGTTTTACCGGTTCGATCTCAGACTCTTCGATCGGCTCAATAGTAATATTAGCTTCCCGTTTTCTCATCGATTCAAGCTGCGCTGAAATCTTCTCGCGTTCCCGCTTGATAGTATCCTGTGATAGAGCAGATTTTGCTTTGACAATAACGGAATCTTCTTCTTTAGTTTTTACTTCTTTTTTTGCTTCAACCTTTTTTTCAGGCTTTACTTCAACAGGTTTCACCTGTTTCGTTTCTGCAGGTTTCTCCTGATTCGTATCTGCAGGTTTCAACTGTTTCGTTTCTGCAGGTTTTTCCTGTTTGACTTCTTCTTTTTCAACCTTTGGCTTCGGCTTTAACTCGTTTTCAAGGAGATGATAAGGTACCGGCGGCATTTCAAATTTCTTTTTATTCTCAGTTTTTTGAACCGGTTTTTCTTCACGTACCGGCTTTGCGGTCTCTTTAGCTTTTGGCTTATCAGTTACTTTCGGTTTCGTTTGCCGTTTATCCGGTTTTGCACCGTTCGCGTTCTTTTTATCATATCTCTCACGTGATTTTGTCCTGTTGTTATCTGACTTTTTATTTCTGTCCTGTCTCCGGTCATTTGAACGAGCATCTTTTGTACGTGAGTTTCTCGGTTGTCTCGGAGCAGTACGGCTATCTTTGGAAGAAGACCTTTTTACCGGTTGTCTGGCTACTGCAACAGTCTTAAAGTCAAATGTTTCACTGAGGATAGAAGTCCCCACGATATCCGCCCAGACATTGACAACAGTACGTACTCTTGAAAAAAGAAACTCAAGAAGTACTAACAATCCAAGTCCGGCTGTAACATGAATCGGCAGATTTGAAAAGGAAACCACCAATGCTAATATTAACAGGGAAGTCATCGGGATAAAATTCGCAATCAGAGAAATCAAGGTCGAGACAAAAAGTATTCCGAGCATCTGCATTATCGTAAGAGAGACATCATACATCTGTGCCACAAATACAGATGATGCTGCCAGAAACAGAGCTGTACCGCATGAGTTAAATATAGCACCAAAGGGAAGTACAAATGCCCCGGCCCGTTCATCAATAATATCATCATTATCAACACAATATTTGGTAACCGGAAGAGTCGCTGCCTGTGAATTTGTTGCAAATGCTGTTGTCAACGCCGGAACTACCTGCGCAAAAAGTTCATATCCCGACTGATTTGTATACAGACGCATTCCCAGAGGGAGTATGACCAATGCAAAAAATGAAAGTGAAAAGATAATAAGGAGACTGAACATAAACAGCGAGGATAACATAAGTGAAGTATGTCCGCCATCTACGGCAAACGCTGTTCCTACCAATGAAAAAAGACCTATCGGAATGATATACTGGATATACCGGAGAAGATCATTCATTATTTCATTTGATGATGCAAAAAAATCAGTAACAACTTTGTTGCTTTTTTTAAATTTGCTCAAAGCTGTTCCCAGAAGTACAGCAAACAAAAGCATCCCGAATAATTTGACCGTTAATGATGCTTCGAAAAATGATTTAGGAATCATTGAACCAATCACACTAATAACAGAAAAATCATTCATCATTGGAATCAGTTCCTCGGGGATATGCGCCCCTGCTTTATCAATCCCGACTCCCGATTGGAATAACATTGACATCAATAAACCAAACAATGATGCCGTAAAAGAAACTGTTAAAACATAAAGTGATGTTTTCCCGAATGAACGTCTGATTTTTCCGCGATCTTTCATTTGTGAAATTCCGGCAACAGCAAACACCAACAGTACCGGGAAAACTAACAACTGAAGTCCGTTTACAAAAAGTGTCCCGATAAATCCGATTGAAATCATAACATCAGGAAGAAAATAACCCGCAACTCCTCCCAGGAGTATAGCAAAGAGTGACAATAGTGAAACCAGCTTGTAATTCATACATCCCTACCAGATTGTCCGGATTTACCCAACATTTTTTTTCCGGAATTCATATCAATATCAGATTTGAAAGATATCTCCGCCGATTATGCAGTAATTTGACAGCAACAGGTCAGCACTTTCAAACCGTTTGTTATTCAGGCACGAATAATTTTGTTGTTGGGAAATTATAATCTATAGATATTGCTGTCTAATCTATGTTTTACTGCATCTTGTGCCTAATCATACAATCACTTAAGATAAAAATCATTCTCATTATTCGCAATGACTTTTCGTTAATTATTTGTAATTTGTTGTCAGATAATCAGATAACATGAATTGGCAATACGCCGATTCCTTACAGAATATATCTTTTTTCGACAAAAAGTTGTGATTGTGTCAGAATCAGTTTTTTGTATATTTTCATATGGATCTGTTTAATGAAGAAAAAGAACTCGACCAGATACCCGAAGCGACAATTCCGCTTGCCGAAAGGATGCGTCCGACCTCGTTTGATACTTTTTTTGGGCAGCAGAAAATCATTGGAAAAGATACCCCCCTCCGCAAAGCAATCGAAACCGATACGGTCTCTTCGCTGATATTTTGGGGACCTCCCGGCACCGGCAAAACCACCCTTGCCAGATTGATTGCAAAAGCGACCAAAGGCCAGTTTCTCTCGTTTTCAGCGGTAATTGCCGGAATTAAAGAACTCAAAGCTATCATTTCAAAAGCCGGTGATTATTACAAAATGTCCGGCAAACGGACATATCTGTTTATCGATGAAATCCACCGGTTTAATAAAGCTCAGCAGGATGCCTTTCTTCCCTATGTTGAAAAAGGGGATATTGTCCTCATTGGAGCAACAACTGAAAACCCTTCATTTGAAATCAACTCGGCTCTCCTTTCTCGGATGAGAGTTTTTATCCTGGAACGGATAACAGATGACGATATCAAAGGTATCCTCCTCGAAGCTCTCAGGAGCGAATCCGGTCTTTCTGATATGAATCTTGAAATCGAAGATTCAGCTCTTGCATTTATGGCTGCATCAGCTGATGGAGATGCCAGACGCGGATTAGTGCTTTTAGAAAATGCTGCCATATTTGTTGGAGCAAACAGCACTATTACCCTTGAGGCTATTGAAAAAATCCATCAGAAAACAATCCTGATGTATGATAAATCAGGAGAAGAGCATTATAATCTCATCTCCGCCCTTCATAAAACTATCCGCGGGGGAGACCCCGATGCCGCCCTGTATTGGTTTGCCCGAATGATTCATGCCGGTGAAGACCCTATGTATATCGTCCGAAGACTTATCCGCTTTGCTTCAGAAGATATCGGACTTGCCGATCCGTATGCACTTACTCTGACGATGACAGCCCGGGATTCCTATCATTTTTTAGGTTCTCCCGAAGGAGAACTTGCTATTGCCGAAGCTGTTGTGTACATGGCTTGTGCACCTAAATCAAACTCAGTTTATACAGCCTTTAAAAAAGCTCTGTCTGATGCCAATGAACATGGTTCACTCCCGGTACCCGTAGATCTACGCAATGCCCCGACATCATTGATGAAAGATATCGGGTACGGTAAAAACTATGAATATGCTCATGATTTTGATGACGGGATTACTTCCAACGAGTATTTCCCCGATAAACTCAAAGGCACGACTTATCTGCGACCAACTGAAAATGGCAGAGAGAAAAAAATATCTGAATATGTAAACTGGTACAGACAACAGAGAAACTCAAAAAAACAAAAGTAGTTATTGTCAAACCTCTATCTGTTTCTTAATGAAACAGATGAAATATATCTTCTCTTATCTCAATAGTTTAACTTATAAATCAAGCTATTCTGCCGATATATATCTAAAGTATATAAACTGAGAAAACTATCGGGGTTTACAGGCAGAATTGACATGAAAAAAAAGTTTTTTCACTCATTTAAAAATCTATTTTCAACTGTTTCCGACATTGAAGTTAAGGAGAAAAAAAAATCAATTATTGTTGAATTGATTTTAATCTCTTCGATTGTCGTCTGTCTTACCGGAATCGTAATATTTTTTGAACTTTCTGAATCATTAAGATTATTAGCTAATAAATTCAGTCTGTTCAACGTTGATACTCTCTTTTTCGTACTCCTGTTTTCTCTCTTAGGGCTTTCAGTATTTACCTTCCGGAGATTCAATGAGCTTGTCTCATTCATCAAAAAAAGCTTACAGGTCGAAGGCGCCTTAGCCAGTACTGTAAATAAATACAGTCTGACCCAGAGACAGCTTGAAAAACAAACCGATATTTTAAATCTCTTTTTTAAAAACACATCCGATTGTATTGCTATATTAGATACAGAGTTTAACTACTCCGAGATAAACGATGCTTTCGAAAGAATGTGTAAATCCGATAAAGAAATATTAGTAAACAGTAATCATTTTGAATTGTTTGATGATGATACAAAGGATCTCTTTCAAAATGTTCTTGAAACCAAATCCCCTTTTTATGCCAAAGCCAGAACATTTTCATTTATAAATCAGATAAACAAGGATAAATATTACTGGGACTGGTCACTCCTTCCGATTGTGAACGATGACGATGAAGTAAAGTTTCTTGTCCTGACCTTAAAAAACATTACCAAACAAAAATATTCATCGGAGATGTTTAACTATTCAAATCAAAAATATCTCCTTCAATTTGAACAGTCACCGGTTGCTATCATCGAATGGAACCGCTCGTTTGAAGTTATCAATTGGAATCCACAGGCAGAAAATTTGTTCGGATATGATAACAAAGAAGCGGTTGGAAAACATGCGTATGATCTGATATTCCCGCACAATAACAAGTTTGTTACCAATCGCCTGTTTAAAAAGATGCTTGATAACCATGCCGGTACAGAGATAACTTTAAAAAATTTCGACAATCAGGACAACGACCTGACCTGCTTCTGGCGGTTTAACCCGATCACAGATACAAACGGCAGTATCCACAGTATTATCTCCGTCGTTGAAAATATAACCGAGCAGGTAAGAGGTTCAGAGATAGCATCTCTGAAGGATAAACACACCAAATCACTGCTGCATCTGACAAAAAAATTAGACCTTACCGAATCTATTGAAGAAATCATTGATACAACACGCCGGGAAATTCAAAAAATTATCGGGTTTAAAACAGCCTGGTTATACACTCTTGATGATACAATGGAGCATGGAATACTCGAAGCTCATTCTTCCGCGCTGAATCTTAATCTTCCAGAAACCTTCAATAAAGTCAAAATAACCGGGGATAAATACTTCCTTTCTCTCATGGATAAAAAGCATGTCGATATTATTGAGGATGTCCAAAAAGATGAATATATCAACAGGTCATTGGTCAAACAGTCAAAAGTAAAAACACTTGCCTATATACCACTGATGTTACTTGGACAGAGAATCGGCTTATTGATAGCAAATTCATTTGTCAACGAACGTGATCTGCCTGTTTCAAGTTATCACAAAGAATATCTTAAAGAGCTGGGGAATCTTGTCGCGTTTGCATTCAACCGGGTCCAGATCAAGGCTTCACAAAAAAAATCTGAAAACGCGCTACGGGAATCTGAAGAACTGTATAGGACTTTGATCGATCAGTCCGGTGATGCTATCTACCTGTTAAGAAACGGGAAGTATGAGATTTTAAATAAAAAATTCACAGAGTTTTTTGGATTGACTCTTGAAGATGTCAATGCACCGGATTTTGATTTGCTGAAGTTTGTTGCTCCAAAATCGAAATCAATGATGGAAAATAGAATTAGAAAAGTCAAAGCAGGCGAAAAAGTACCTCTGATTTACGATTTTACCGCATTGAGTGCTGATGGTTCAGAAATAGAGATTGAAGCATCAGTCAACCATCTCAATATAAAAAATCAGATTACAACCCAGGCTATCCTCAGAGATATTACAAAACGGAAACAGTCTCAAAAAATCCAGACCGCTCTGTATATGATATCAGAGACATCGAATATGAACAAAAACCTCACCGAATTGCTCAAAGAGATCCATTCGATTTTAAGTTCTGTCATGGACGTAGCTAACTTTTATGTAGCTCTGTATAATCCGGATACAAATAAATATTCATTCCCCTATTTTATAGATGAAACTGAAGATGTCCCCGAAGGGGAAGAAAACCTTGATAATTCATTAACTGATTATATCAGAAAAACAGAAACTCCACTTATCTTTGCCGCTGAAACATTCGAAGAGATGAAAAATGATGAAAACTTTAACTTAATCGGTGAAATTCCGAAAATTTGGATGGGTGTACCACTCAAAACACCGGACGGTGTTATAGGTGTTGTAGCGGTTCAAAGTTATACGGATCCGAAACTGTATACGGAACATGATTTAGAAATTCTTTCCCTGATCTCAGGACAAATTGCTCTGGCAATCGAACGGAAAAAAGCGGATGAGAATACCAAAAGATATAATAAATTCTTAAAAACAGTGCTCGATTCATTTTCTAATCCGTTGCTGGTTATCAATACTTCAGACTATTCCGTAGAAATTGCCAATGAAGCTGCCCGCAATACCGGATTCTCCAAGAAACTTTCAAAATATTGCTACGAGATTGCTCATAATTCTGACTGCCCATGCAGCGATACCGTTAATGACTGTCCATTGAGAACCGTACAGACCCTTAAAAAACCGATAAAAATTGAACATCATGTTACTCGTAAAGATGGTAAAAACATTACATATGATGTACATGCATATCCTATTTTTGATGAAGAAGGTAACGTCATTCAGATTATTGAATACTATATAGATATAACCGAACATAAAATTGCTCAGAGTAAACTTTCTGAACTTGCCGTATTCCCCGAAGCTAATCCGAATATCGTCTTGAGTTTAAATAAAAATCTTGAGATTCTGTATATGAACACAGCTACCACAACAATTTTAGGTGATATCGGTGTAACCCGGGATAAATTCCTGACAGCTCTGCCAAAAAATATCACTGCTATTCTCAAAGAAATTATTAACGAAGGGTATGGTATGTCAGATGTACAGGTCAATATCAATGGACATACTCTCTCCTGGTATTTCCATCCGGTAGTCGGTCAGGATATAGTACATTGCTACGCTCATGATATTACAGAACAGATGAAACAGGCAGAGGAGTTGATGCAGCTTTCCACGGTGGCATCACAATCTTCAAACCTGATTGTCATTACCGACCTTGAAGGTACGATAGAATATGTGAATCCATATTTTACAATCGTTACCGGCTATGAAGCAAAAGATGTCATTGGACAAAAGGCATCAATTTTGAAAACTAATCGTGAGGATAAACGGGTCTATAAAGCACTCTGGGAGACAATTACTAAAGGTGAGACCTGGAACGGGAAAATGGAAAATCGAAAGAAAAACGGGGAAACATATTGGGAACAGAAAACAATCTCCCCGATCTTTAATGAAAAAAAAGAAATTATAAACTATGTATCCGTTGCAAATGATATTACCAAAGAACTTGTAACCCAGCAGAAACTTGTTGAAACAGAAAAATTGACCGCAATCGGAACCCTTGCTGCAGGTGTTGCACATGAATTTAAAAATTATTTAGGCGGAATAATAGGAAATGCATCTTTTACCTTAGATGAACTGGAATCAGAAGATGGTCTCTCACTGGCTAAAGAAACTCTCGAAAGCATCATCTCAATGGGAGAAAAGGCAAATGATGTTGCCATGTCTCTATTAACATTCTCAAAAGCAAAATCAGAAGACCGGAAAGTTGAGGATCTCCCGAAACTTATAGAGCAGTCAATAAACCTGGTTTCAAAAGAGCTTGAATCACTCTCAATTGAAATCATTACCCATTTTGATGATGTCCCCAATATTGAAATCTCACGTTCTAAAATACAACAACTCCTTTTAAATCTGCTCATAAATGCCAAACATGCTGTCGGTAGTAATGGGGTGATAACTGTTGCGTTGCTAAACAAAGATTCATTTGTTGAAATTAGAGTAGCGGATTCCGGCGGCGGGATCAAAAAAGAACATCTTGATAAAATCTTCGACCCATTTTTCTCAACCAAAGGTGTATGGGGGAGTGATCAGGTTTCCGGAACTGGTATGGGTCTTTCTATTTGTAAAAATATAGCACAGGAACATCTTGGCGACCTGACTTGTGACACTATGGAAGGTATCGGAACTACTTTTGTATTAAAACTGCCTATATCTCTGCATAATATTGATGAGAACAGTTTTATCTCTAAAACCAATGAAACCAATATTCTTCTGTTTACCTTTGATAATACTATTATGAATATGTTTTATGAAGAAGCCTGCAGGAATCATATTAATATCATACTTCTCGATGATTATACAAAATTTGATTCAGCCCTTGCTCAAAAGATATCATATGTCATTTGTGATGCAAAGTTTACAGCAAAAATGGAACTGTATAAACTTGTAGATTTCTGTATCCAGATTTCAATTCCATATCTGATGATCAATTGTGGAACGATGGAATATCAGCTTGCCGATTTATATGAAAATTCAATAGTCAATTTCAAAGAGATCCCTGAATTTTCATCAGTGATTACTCATATTGATAAAGCCAATAACAAAGTAAAAATTTAATCTGATTCTTTTTTGGGGAGATTTACTACTGAGGGAACCTGCATTTTAAACGTTGTCACATCTTTTTTCTGAGGCTCTCCTTTTAACTCATTTCCTAAAATAGCCAGAGCGCAGGAGTTAAGTCCTTCAAACAGTTTCTCTTCAAAAAATGTTTGAGCCCAGATAGTCTGTTTTGCACGTAAAGCATCCTGAAAGTTTTTTTGATAGGAAGACTCGATTGCTTTTTGGATTTTGAATTCTTTTTCATCCCAGTTTTTATGAACAGTGATAATGCCGACTTTTTTATCCTGTTCAGAGAAACACTCGATGATAGATAGCAGATATGAATGATTCTGGGTATACAATTTCAGATTAAAACGGAGTTTAAATCCCTCTTTCGGAGGTATTGACAGTTCTTCACTATCGGGATGCATTATCAGACAATCTTCCCAATTACTGCAATTAGGATACATAGGGAATTTAATCTGATTCAGCCAATCAAGTATATTGAGCTTTACCTCTGCAAGGTTAAAACCGGTATTGAACTGGGACTTGATTGCTTCCCGGATATTTTTTAAATTTTCTCTATGGTTCGACATAATTCTCCGATATCAGACAGAAATAGCTTTCTGATATTATTATCGGAATATTGTCAGATAATATATAGGGGGAAGAGAAATTATGATTCTAACTCGGAAACTTTTTCCATCGCTCTTTTCCGATAAAAAGAGTAGTTAAAACTGGATAATAAATTAGCTGAAACTGCTTTTTTATAAAAACTAAGGGCTGTTTCGATATCTCCCAGACCTTCATAAGCAAGACCTAATCGGTACATATTTCCGGAACTCTGCTGATTAGCTGTACGGAGGTATTCAATAGCTTTAGTGTAGTCCTCTTTTTCTAAAGCAAGCATCCCTTTCGCCTGATTGGCAAACCGTTTAAAGTTATCATTTTCCTGCTCAACGGCGTATGCCTCATATTGAGCTATTTTTGCTTCAGCATCCTCGAATTTATGTTGTTTGATTTCAGTCAGCGCAGTATTTATCAACGTATTATAGGCTGTATTGTTTTTGATTTGTGGTGTAAACTGCGTCTGGCGGGTCAGTTCTAAAGCCGCTTCGTAATTTTCAATAGATTTATCAAGTGCTCCAAACTGACGGTACAATTGTCCTAATAGAAAGTAATCATTGACTATCAATGCTGTATCACCTTCAGCGGTGGAAAGCTCAAACATCTGCTGGATTGTTTTAATCCCTGCTTTATAATTGCCTTCATCAACATAAGAAACCGCAATACTTGTTAATGCAATCCGTTTTTCATTCAGGTTTTTAGCCTTTTGATATAATTCCTGAAGACGGTTACGGGCTTTTACATGTTCTCCCTGGTAATCCAAAGCTGAAGCTATTCCCCGGTACGATATCACAAAATTCGGGTTTACTTTAACAGCCTGTTCGTAATTAGATAAAGCTTCTTCAAATTTCCCCATCTCAAGTAAAAGTTCTCCATAAGAATCGTATGGATTGGGGTCATTCGGAATCAGAGATATATACTTCTGAAACATCTTCTCAGCAGCACTATAATTTTTAAGATATTTGTAGGCATAACCAAGCTGATTATATACAGGAGAAAAGTCAGGATCTATTTCAATTGCTTTTTTATAATGTTTTATTGCTTCGGTATAATTCTGCTGAGCAAAATAAACCGTTCCCAAAAAGTTAAACACCCGTTTATCATTTGGATACAATTCCACTAATTTTTCGATTTTATCTATCTGATCCTGAGGTCTGTTTTCAACAGCTGCTTCGACAGCTTCAATCCAGAGTCGTTCTCCCTTAGAAACCTGATTTTTCAAAGATACCGCTTTAAGGAAAAAAGGAAGTGATTGCGTCGGACTGGGATGTGCAAAAAAGAGATTCAGGTATGCCATCGCAAAATTTGAATCCAGACTGATTGCTTCCTGATAAAATGAGATTGATTCAGTCGTCCGAAGTCTGTCAGCCAGCGATAAACCTTTTTGATAAAGCTGACGGGCTTTATCCGATGTTGTTGTAATCGGGATTGTTCCATTTTGAGGAGAACATCCGGTAATCATCGAAAAAGCAATCAGGATACTGAATATTGATAATATAATTCTCTTTTTTGACATACATTCCTCACAAACAGCTGATTATTTTATCACTATAAGTAAATAGAAGCTGTTAGTCCAATAAAAATCAGCTCTGGTTCTTATACGAAACTTATTCTCAGCTGTTTCTGAGGAATTAAAACAATTTATATCAATATTCTCTTTGTTATCCCCAAACTGTACTAGAACGAACTTAACAGATATTACATTTTTTTTGCTTTTTTAAACAGACGAACCGGAAGCCCCGATATTACAAGTGCTATGAAAATGAAAAAACCGCCTACAGCCCGATATCCGATGATCTCCTCACCTCCGATTGTCCAGGCAAATATAGCTGCAAATACCGGTTCTAAGGCAAATATAAGGGAAACACGCAGCGGTGACCGGATTTTCTGAGCAAACATTTGAATGACAAAGGCTGATAAAGTAGGGAATAACGCTAAAAATAACGTTGCATAAACAGCATAACGGTTGATTGTCAGGAGATCAAGACCGAATACCAAAGCAGTTGATAAAGCCAATATCCCGACCACAAGAAACTGCTGACAACTCAGTATCAGCGGATCCTTATTTTTACGCATATAATGATCAGAAACCAGTACATGGAGTGCATAGGTTACTGCTGAACCAATTGTAATGATATC
>QQUK01000252.1 GCA_008501655.1 Calditrichota bacterium | reverse complement strand
GGAACGGGAATATATTGAAAATGCAAGTAAATCAACTGAAGTCGGGAAGCTTGCATTATCGGAAAATCTTGATCAGAGAAAACGAGCCCAGACAGCTAAAGCACCTACCCTTGTAACTGAACTTTATATAGAAGCCGAAACACAGTTTAAAAAAGCTACCAAAAAAGTAGAATCAGGTGATGTAAAAAACGGCTTAAAGGAAGCACAAAAAGCAATGCCTCTATTCTCCACAGCAGAACTTGAAGCGGTCAGAAAAGATATCCTCGGTAAAGCTGACCAGCTCATAGAAAAATCACTTGCTGATGATGCTGGTAAATATGCGCTCGCAACTTTAGATAAAGCAAAAACAGCAAGAAAAAAAGCTGATATGATTTTAACTAAAGATAGATATGAAAGGGACGAATCCCTCAAAGAGGCAGATCGTGCTGAATACGAAGCCCGCCATGCCTCAAACATCGCTCTTTCCGTTCGAGCTATAAATAAAAATGACCAGGCTTGGGAGAAACTAATGCTTATCTATGAAATACAGATGAATAGAATCGGAAAGGAAATCGGCTTACAGTATCTCCCCTTTGACAACGGTCCCTTAGCAGCAGCTGATACATTAATTGCATATATAAATAATTTGCAATCAAAAAACCAAACACTCTCAAGCAAAACTGAAAATATCCAATCAGAGATGAAAGATTTCTCGGGAACAGTTGTTTCCAATTTACAGAATTCACTATCGAAGTTTAATGCAGAAACTGATTCAAATGACCCTGTCACACTCACACAGGAACTGGATAAACAGATTGAATCGATGATAGCTGACAAAAAAGATTTACAGGAGAGTCTTAATACCAAAACCGGACAACTTCGTGATCTGCGCGCCCAGCATGGTGAAGTTGAAGATCAACTAGCTGCACGGGTTAAACGGGAACAAAAATTTAAAAAAGCCAAACAAATTTTGAATCCATCAGAAGGCGAAGTCCTCTTTAATTCTTCCAATGATATCGTACTTCGTCTGACCGGGATTTCATTTGACGTAAATAAAAGTAATATCAAAGATAATCATATGCCTCTCCTTGGAAAGGTCGAAGAAGTAATTAAAATGTTCCCCGATGCATTAATTCGGATTGAAGGGCATACCGATGACCGCGGGGAACCTTCAAGAAACATTACTTTATCAGAAAAACGTGCGTTAGCTGTTATGACATATCTCAGACAGAGTCTCTTAATACCGGCATCGAGGATTTCTTCTGTTGGATACGGTGCTGATCATCCGGTTGCATCAAACCAGTCATCAGAAGGCCGCGCTAAAAACAGAAGGATTGATGTTATCATAATGCAGTAAACAATAAGACACATTCCTAATGAAATATGTTGATAAATCTATAGGTAAAAAGTTTTTAAACTGTAAATACTTAGCAATGGTTTTAAAGCTTCCTTTTTATCCAGGCAATAATTATTATTGAACATATAGCCATAAATGCGGCAAATATGTTAAACAGAATATCAAATATATCAAACATACGATTCGGTATCATATACTGAATACATTCATCTATAACTCCTAAAAGAGAAGTAAGAGTTAAAGCGTAAAGAGCAGGTTTCCAAACAACCTTCTCTTGCTTCATCCGTTCTGAACATGCTTCAAAAATGAATAGCGCCAATATACTATATTCAATAATGTGTGTACGTTCCTCAGGAACTTCTATTCTAACGAACATCATCAGATACACAGAGATGATTCCAATCCAAACTGCGATTTCCTGCCAGTGTGGTCTTTTTTTAAATTGAAAAGTTAAAATCGTTGAGATGATTAAGATAAACCCAATAAAAAATGTAATTTCAATCAATCCTCTCTCTCTCAAGAACCCTGCAATCGGATAAGAAACAAACGCAGAAATATAGATTGCTATCACTGTTACTAATGACAACAACCAAAACTTTCGCTCATTTCCTGACTTAAACATGCTCATATTTTTTTATAATACACTTTTTCCTGGAAGTTCGACCGTGCAGACCCATTCTTGATGAAATTTTCTGCTGTTAGCAATACGACATTGAACTTCTCTAACCTATCTGTCATTTAATCCGATACCATTGAGGATGAGCGGAATACATTTATCGATTCTTGATTCACGGGTCTTAGATTGTTTGGCAGAAGAAAAATGTAAGAGATACCCACGTTGCCTCCCCGGCGTTAAAGCTTCAAATGATACCCGTAATTCAGAGTCTTCATCCAATCTCATTTTAAATTCTTCAGGAACTTCAAAATCCTCGGTCTTTTTCATATTCACTTTTAGACCGGCTTTATTATTTTTGACAGCTTCTTTGATGTACATTTTGATTACAGATTCTATTTTTTCTATTTCCTGTACATCGGTAAAACGAATCTGGCGGGCAGCCTGTACATTTTTAGTCTGTTGGATGAGAATTTTTTTTATGTCTTTTAATAAGGCACCTTGATGAAACAGAATAGCACAATACTCTTTAAAACAATGAATCAATAAAATATTGCTATTCTCTGAAGTATAACAGGGTACTCCCCATTTTAATTCTTCAATCAGATTACATTCAAGGATGATTGTACGTAACTTTTTCAACTCTTTCTGCCACTTTTTATTTTTGCTGATATACCTATCAATTTTTGAATTCATGTCACTTTTTCATTTTTGAAGTTCCTTGAGGACATGTACGATCGTCTGAATCTTCCTCAAATTTACAAAGAGTACCTTCACAACAAATCGATCCTAACTTTTCTCAGATACTTTATTCAACTCGCAATATCTTTTCCATCTTACGCCCTTTGGCAAGTTCATCCACCAGCTTATCCAGGTACCTTACCTGTTGAGTTAACGGGTTTTCAATCTCCTCCACCCGATAGCCGCAGATAATCCCAGTTATGAGATGTGCATTCGGATTAATTTTTGCCTTTTTAAAGAAAACTTCAAATGTCACTTTATCATCTATTATTTTTTTAAGTTTTGCATCCGTATACCCTGTCAACCATTTGATAACCTTATGCAGCTCTTCTTTGGTTCTTCCTTTTTTTTCTACTTTTGTAACATAATGCGGATATACCGAAGCAAAAGTCATCTTTGCTATACGTTCATCTTGATTACTCATATGTACCTCTTGGTATAAATTTGGTAGCTACCACATGAAATGGGGTTCTATTTTTAATTATAGTACTTAATTGAGATGAAATCAACCCCCAACATCACCACTGACCCCAGGAGGAAATCATATTTAAAGCACTGCAACGGGTGAGTATGTTTCAGCCATTTATCACGGAT
>QQUK01000314.1 GCA_008501655.1 Calditrichota bacterium | reverse complement strand
ATGTATCTTCCCGTGAAAGTGTATCCGGATTTTGTAACTATTGTCACAGTTATTCACCGGGAGGAGATTGATGAATAGATTGCTTCTCATATGCTTACTTATATTTTTATTCCTCGGATGTTCTGAAGACAAGGCAGTAAGCACGCTTCCTCCAACCCATCCTTCAAGCTGGATAAATTCCGACTCACCTGATTTCCATGGTAATGTTGTCATCAACAGAGCAACGGCAAAAAATTGTATGAAATGTCATGGTGAAGATATGGATGGCGGGATTTCAGAAGTATCCTGTATTGACTGCCATCTTGAACAAGGTGCCTGTGTCTCCTGTCATGGCGGTGTTGATAATCTAACCGGTGCTCCACCAAAGGGGCTGGATGGGGAAACTTCACCAACAACCCGGGCCGTAGGTGCACATACAGCTCATTTGAATGCTCTAAATGCAAAATCGGTAGAATGTCAGGATTGTCATTATATTCCGGCATTTTTACTCGATACACTGCATATAAATCTTACAAATCTTGATTCAATTGCTGAATTGACTTTTAGTAATCTTGCTGAGAATACAATCTGGCACAGAACTTCAGACAGCTGTTCAAATTCTTATTGTCATGGAAATTTTGATGGAGGGAATACTAATAACCATCCGATCTGGACAGACACACTCGGTGCTGAATGCGGTTCCTGCCATTCGGTAGCTCACAATATGTCCGACTTCCATATGAAACATATTAGTTATCTGGGAGTTGCCGGTTTGATCTGCGGTAACTGTCATGGTTCAGTAATCGATACATTAAACAATTTTACTGATAAATCGCTGCATGTAAATGGTGTTATAGATACTCTTGTATTAGATCCTTCACTCTGTTATGACTGCCATGCTTCAGGACCTGATAGTTGTTACCGGTGTCATGGTGGACTTGATAATCTCACTGGAGCCCCACCGACCGGATTAGACAACGAAACCAGTTTTACTGATATAGCAGTTGGTGCTCATACTGCCCATGTTGCCGGAAACCGGTTTACTAATCCATTTGACTGTGACATCTGTCATATTAAGCCGGATGCGATCATAGATACAATTCATCTTGATGGTGATAATATTGCGGAAGTGACGTTCAATTCACTTGCTGGTAATTCCTCGATATGGAATCGAACTGCAGAACGATGTGAAAATGTATATTGCCATGGTAATTTTGATGGTGGAACCAACCTTGATCCCGTCTGGACAGCCCAGAATCAGGCTGATTGTGGTTCCTGTCATGATATTGGAGTTGACCCGGGCACCCTTGGTTGGAAACATGAATACCATATATCGATAGCAGGTATGGATTGTTCTCATTGTCATAGCCAGGTTGTCGATGATACTCTCGGATTGATTAATTTAGACCTGCATATTAATGGTGTTGCTGATACAACAATTGCTGACCAGGTTCTGTGCGATAACTGTCATGGTAGTGAAGTTGGGTGTGTCGGTTGTCATGGTGGTCTTGACAATCAGAGCGGAGCACCGCCATATGGATTGGAACATGAAACAGCAACAACGGTAATAGCTGTCGGTGCTCATACAGCACATGTAACCGGAAATACAATGTCCGATGGAGTTGCCTGTGAATCCTGCCACTCAGTACCGGCAACGGTTTTGACGATAGGTCATCTTGACGGTGACTTGATTCCGGAAGTTACTTTCGGCGGGATCGCTGGAGGTTCTGCAAATTGGAATAGAGGTGCCGCTCAATGTACGAACACTTATTGCCATGGTAATTTCCCGAGAGGATATGCTGCTAACTCACCGATATGGAATTCTCCAAATCAGTCTGATTGCGGCACTTGCCATCCTGCAACAGGAGACTATAGTTCCATGTCCGGCCGTCATTATCTGCATATCGTAGAAGAAGATATTGATTGTTATCGCTGTCATTCTACAGCGGTTGATGATTCAAGAAATATTGTCGGTTATGATATTCATGTGAATGGAGTAATAAATATCAGTTTTTCTTCAGGTCATGGGAGATATGACGGTACACTCTGTACATCAACTGGTTGTCATGGAACTGAATACTGGCAATCATATAAGTAATATTTTACTGGTTGGGGATAATTATACAAATGAGAAAAAAGTATATTCTGATATTATTATGTAGTTTTTTGTTTCCAGTTTCAGGAAGCCTTTATGCTCAGGATTCTCTAAAAACAAAAACAGTTGACGAATCAACAGTCACACATACCGGTGAGGAACCTGTTAAAGCAGGTGCAGATGCTCAAAAGGATGAAGGCGGTCTTGCCTTGGAGAGTACAGCAGCAGAAGCTCCTACCTATCTTGATTTCCTTGTTGCCGGAAAATATATAGCCTTTCTGATTCTTTCTTTGGTCGGTTTATCACTCCTCTTTGGACGATGGGTCAACTATTGGGTGCGGCTTGTCATGCTTGCGGTTGCGTTTGTACTTTTTGGACTTGATTATATCTATCCACTGCACCCGTCACCTATGTGTGGTGTGACTAAACTGATAATGTTCCGTTTTACCTGGGGAGAGTATTTCCCGCAGTTTGTCGCAATGTTCGTTGCTATTTTTCTGCCTTCGTTAATAGGGCGTAAACTATTCTGTGGGTGGGTCTGTCCTTTGGGAGCTTTGCAGGATTTAATAAATAAAATTCCGCATAAATTTCATTTTAAGAATTTTTCGTTTAAACTGTTTAATGGAATCCGTATTGCTTTGTTTCTGATGTTCATTTTAGTCTTTTTTGGTGTTATGGAACATCTTGCCTGGCTTGCCAAAGAGCTTGATGTACCGACAACATCTCAACTCTGGCGGGCTTATTCGGCGTATTCTATCTATGACCCGATTAACTTTTTTGAACTGCTCCATTGGAATCTGAATACGACTTTTTATATTCTTTTCCCGATTCTGGTTATTGCTTCTTTGTTGCTGTACCGACCATTTTGTTATATGGTCTGTCCTATTGGTCTGTTAACATGGTTAGTCGAAAAAATTTCTCCCGGAAGGATTCGGATTGACCATTCGACCTGTAATGATTGTTCCATCTGTTTCACCAAAGCTCCCTGTCCTACGATTAAACCTTTAGTGATGGGAGAAAAGATGATTCCGGATTGTACTTCCTGCGGAGAATGTTTAGACAGCTGTCCCAAAAATTCTATCTCCTTTGGTTTTATCCCAAAACCGTCAAGAGGTGTAAAAAAATAAAAAGGATGCACCGGCTCGATACATCCTTTTTATATATATGGAAGGTTAAAAAATACTAATAACTTAGAATTTTTTAGCTCGTTTTTTCCGTT